>NZ_KE992763.1:452-90517 GCF_000466465.2 Clostridium sp. KLE 1755 | reverse complement strand
TGCCCATGAGCTGAACGGAACGGCGGGCGCCTTCCTCATTCTTCCCCTGGCACAGGCCTTCCTGCGCACAGGAGAGGACCGGTACAATATCGCCGCTGTCCGCGCTTATTCCTATTATTACAGGGAATTCCATAATACCGGCTACGGCACCAGCGGCGCCCTGGATACCTGCTGCATTGACAAGGAATCCGTCATCCCCCTGCTCAAAGGCGGCACCCTGATGTACCGCGCCACCGGTTTTGACTCCTATCTGCAGATGGCGGAGGAAGCGGCCTGGTATCTGTCCACCTGGCAGTGGCACCACAGCGTGGATTACCCGGAGGATTCCGTACTCGGCATGATGCATTATGATACCTTCGGTGGTACGGCGGTTTCCACCTCCCATCTCCATATTGATGATTTTGCTCTCTGCTATATTCCTGAGCTGCTGGAGCTGTCGGAGCTGACCGGAAACAAGGAGTGGAAGGAACGTGCACTGGCTGTCTGGAGGAACGGGGTGCAGGGGATTTCGGACGGGACGCTGCAGATTATGGATAAAGCGCCCAGGCCTGCCGGAAGCTGTGACGAAGCCTATCTCCATACACGCTGGGGTGCTTTGCGCAGAAACAAGGACGGCGGCTGGGGAGGTATTTTCAGCGTTTCCCAATGGCTGGTTGCCTGGCCCTGCGCCTTCCGCCTGGAGGTGCTGCGCAAATGCGATAACTGGAACCTGCTGAACGGGCTGCTGCAGTAACCAGCCCCGGAACGCGCAGAAAGGAGATAAATGATGATTACGATAATAAAAAAAGGCCCGGACACCTGTTTTTTCAGTGATGGAATCCAGCTGGCCAGGGCGGTCGGTAAAGAAGGCTGGCTGGATAGCTTTGAAGAGAAGGCGCCCGGCGTATACCGCTGGATCCGCCGCCTTCCGGCCTCCGAGGCGGGGAATAAAGGGACGGCAAAAATGCGGATGGAGCTGCGGGCCTCCTATCTTTCGGACTTCACCATGGTTCCGGGCGTAAATTATGACGGAAACGGCTGGGGAACCTTCTGTGAGTATACCTCTGACCGCTATCACGGCGTTCCCTGGACCTATGGCTGGCACCGTTCCTCCGTAGCCGCCATGACCTATTCGGAAAAAACGCTTGCCGGCCGTACCGTAAGCGTTGCCCTGTTCGGAGAAGAGGAGGGCGGCAACAGCTGCCAGCTGTATTCGGACCGGGAGGAAGAGGTGCACAGCCTCGTCTGGCCGGAGACAGAAGCGCCCAGAACGCTTTTTCTCTATCGCTTTGGCCCGGCCTGGCAGGGGGAGGAAAAGGAAATGGACAGCTTTACCGCCTGGATCGTCCTGGAGGAGGATGCTGTTCCCAGGTCCGGCTATCGCAAGGCGCTGGATGCCGCCTGGGAACAAAATGACAGGAAGCGGGACTGCCCTTATCCGCCGGAACGGATCTGGGAGCTGGGAATCGCTTATGCCAAACAGCTGTATACCAAAGAGCCTGACGGCTTCTGCGGCATTAACATCGGCCTTGCCTGGGAAAACGGCGGCTGGGAAAAACGCAAATACAACAAATACGAAATCGGCTGGTGCGGCCAGAATGCCATGTTTGCCAATGCACTTTTGTGCGAAGCCCTCAGGACCGGCGATAAGGAAGCAAAAGCCATGGGCTTTTCCGTGCTTGACAGCTGGCTGGAAATGGCGAGGGTACCGGCCGGCGTGACGGGCAGCTATTATGATCCGGGACAGGTCAGATATCTGGAGGCCTGTGATCTGGGAACCGCAGGTCTGGCCTATTTTGAAGCCTGCGATCTTACGGAAAAACTGAGCGGCCGTATTTTATGTGGTGAAGGGAAGAAAGCACAACAGACGGACTCCGCCGATCCGGCACGTATCCGGCAAAAGGCCGCCCGCTATTATGAGGCCGCGCTGGAAATCTGTGACTTTGCGGTCAGGATGCAGGGAGAGGACGGCAGCTTCGCCAAATGCTGGCACGCAGATGGCAGAACCGCCATCAAAGACGGCACCGTGGGAGCCTTTCTCGTCATGCCTCTGATCGAAGGCTACCGCAGAACCGGAAAGGAAAGCTATAAGGAGGCGGCGGTGAAAGGCCTTCGCCGTTACCTGAAGGAGCTGAAGGAATACGGCTATACCACAGCCGGCGCCCTTGATATTTTTTCCATTGATAAGGAATCCGGTATCCCGCTGCTGAAGGGGGCAATGGCGCTTTATGAACTTACCGGAGAGAAGGAATGGCTGGACGGCGCCCTGGACAGCGCTTGGTATCTGTCCACCTGGCAGTATACGCATACCTGCCATTTCGGCCCGGAATCGGTGCTTGGCCAGACCGGCTATGATTCATTCGGAGGCACTCTGGTATCCACAGTGCACGAAGGCATCGATCCCTTTGCGCTGTGCTATATCCCGGAGCTGTATCAGCTCTTTAAGGCTACCGGACAGGAACGGTGGCTGAAGCGCGCCAGGGCTGTCTGGAGAAACGGCTGTCAGCATATTTCCGACGGCAGCCTGGTCATTGACGGCAGGCTGCGCCCGGAGGGAAGCCAGGATGAAAGCTATACGGTAACAAGACAGGGCAAACGGGGCATTGCCTCCGGGTGGCTGGTAGCCTGGCCCGGCTCCTTCCGCATGGAGGTGCTGCGCAGGCTGAAAAATGAAAAGGACGCGGCTTCCCTGTGGAGCTGATGCAGGAAGGCCGCAGCAAAACCTGCAAACATAAAAGGGAAAAAAATGAAAGGGAGAAAACAGTATGACAGCAACAGAGCAGGGAAGAGTTTTTTATGTGGATGACTGTGCCGGAAACGATTCGTTCTCCGGCCTGTCGGAAAAAGAAGCCTGGCTGAGCCTGGAACGGGTGAACGCGGAGGTTTTCCGTCCCGGAGATACCATCCGGCTGAAAAAAGGGGGAGAATGGCATGGTATGCTCGCGCCCAAAGGCAGCGGCGCGCCTTATGCGCCGGTAATCCTGGAAAGCTTCGGGGAAGGCGCCATGCCGGCTATCCACGGCGACGGCAGCTATGCAGCCATCCTGCTGGAGGGTGTAAGCTTCTGGATCGTCCGCGGCATCCGGGTAACCAATCGGGCGCAGGAGAGAGCGGTAAGGCAGGGAATCTGCATTTGCGCCAGCCCCCTTGGCATCACCAGAGACATTGTTGTGGAGGGTTGCGAAATCAGCGACGTCATTGGGGAAAACCGGAGAAACAGGGACGTTTATCAGAGCATGTACTGGAATTCTGGGATCTATGTCACCATACCGGGACGTTCCTGTAACGAAAACCGCCTTCATAATATAGTCATCGCAAACAACTATATCCACGATGTCCTCACAAGCGGCATCCGTGTGAACCAGCAGGAGGATTTTATCAATGACATCCACCACACTCACGTTGTGGTACGAGGCAACCGCATCGAACGGACGGGAAGCGACGGCATTATCGTTGCCAACTGTATTTCTCCCCTGATAGACGGGAATACCTGCATAGATGCCGGAGCGCTGGGCAGCCTGGAGGATACCCGTCTCATTGCAGGGATCTGGGTCTGCGCAACCTCCAATGCACTGATTCAGAGAAATGAAGTGGCAGGAACCAGCCTGTTTGAAAATGACGGGACAGCCTTTGATACGGACTGGGGAACCGCAGGCGATACGGTGTTCCAATACAACTATACCCATGGAAATAAAGGCGGCTTCTGGCTGGACTGCATGGGCATCAACCGGAACCGGGACTGCGGCCGGACCATCCTGCGGTATAATATCAGCATCAATGATGAACGCTGCCTGGTACAGGACGACTATGGCCTGCCCGCGGAAATTTATGGGAACCTGTTCCTGAATACCAAGGAAGGCCCCGCGATCTGCTGCCACAAGGAAGGGGAGTCCCATCATTTCACCGAAAACATATTTCATTTTGTAAAAAGCCCCCGCGACGGCTGGCAGAAATCCTCTTTCCATAAAAACTGGTACAGCGGCGGCACAGAGCTGCCCGGACAGGACAGCCAGGCCATGACGGATCTGCCTTTTTCTCTGGAGGAGCTTACAGAGCATGTTCCTGAATCCAGGGAAGCCTGCGGCGGATACTGGGACCGTCTTGCAGCGCTCGTGGAAACACAGGCTTCTGTTAAATAAGGAAGAAATCACACTGCCTGTAATGCAGGTATATATCATGGTACAGTTTAACATCAGACTGCTCACTGGCTGGGCAGTCTGATGTTATTGTGTAAAAAAATGCAGAAAATCATCTCGCTGCGGTAATGGATATCTTATCAGAAAATGGATAAAACGGTTGAATAACGGTTTTATTTATGATATTATTTGGATATCAGGAAGGGGATGATTGTGATGACGATAGAAGAGATGCAGGAACGTAAGAGGGAGTTGGGGTATTCTTATGAGAAGCTGGCAGAGATTTCAGGCATTCCTTTGGGAACCGTGCAGAAAATTCTGGGCGGTATCACGAAGACTCCGCGTTATGAAACACGAAGAGCCCTGGAAACGGCGCTTGCAGGTAATTTGCCCGCGGAAGACGGGAAAGAGGGATCCTGTGGCATTTATCCCGGCGGCCCTTCGGGAACCTCTGTTGTACAGGAAACCGCCGCGGCCTATGGCGGGAAGAAGCGGGGAGAGTATACGCTGGAAGACTACTATAAGATACCGGAAGAACACAGGGTGGAGCTGATTGACGGCGTTATTTATGATATGGCTTCCCCAACCAGTATACATCAGCTTTGGGGAGGAGAGGTTTACCGTGAACTGGCGAATTATATCCGGCAGAACCAGGGAAGCTGTATTCCTCTGATTTCACCGCTGGATGTACAGCTTGACTGCGATGACCGCACAATGGTGGAACCGGATGTTCTGGTAGTTTGTGATCGGAACAAGCTGAAAAAGGGTATCATTTATGGAGCGCCGGATTTTATCGCAGAGATTCTTTCTCCATCCACCAGACGCAGGGACATGAGCCTGAAGCTTGCGAAGTATACCGAGGCCGGCGTACGGGAATACTGGCTTGTCGATCCGGATAAGAAAAAGGTTATTGTTTATGATCTGGAACATAATGAACTGCCTTCCATTTATACTTTTGAGGATAAAGTTTCAGTTTGCATTTTTGACAGGAAATGCATCATCGATTTTTCAAAAATTTATGAGAACATCCGATTCCTGTACGAAAGCGAACAATAACAAAGAATGAAAAGAGATATGGACAGCTTCTTGATTTCTTCTTCATAAATAGATAGAATAGAAAAAGCAGGGGAGGGAAGCTGCGATTCCCTCCCCTTGCAAAAACGAATGGGGGACAAGCCATTGAATTATAAGAAAATGAAAAACCTCTTCCTCAGGCAATCCTATCTGGATTCCTGGGAGGATTATGAAAACAGCCTGAGGAAGCCCAGCTTTATCAAATGGGACTATCTGATTCTGACCGCATCCAACGAGGAACAGGCGCGTACATACAGAGAACAGATTGATTACAGGCTGGCACAGGGACTGCTTCCCGCGGGCACCCATTATGCGGTGCTTCCCGATCCGGACGGCAAACGGGTAGGCTCCGGCGGCGCAACCTTTAATGTTCTCAGATATATTGCAGAGCAGGAGCCGTCGGCCGATCCTGCCGGTTTATTCAAAGGCCGCCGGATTCTCGTCATCCATTCCGGCGGAGACAGCAAGAGAGTGCCCCAGTACTCTGCCTGTGGGAAGCTGTTTTCCCCGGTTCCAAGGCAGCTGCCCAACGGATATGCCTCCACGCTGTTTGATGAGTTTGTAATAGGTATGTCCGGCGTGCCTTCCCGGATTCCGGAAGGAATGCTTGTGCTTTCAGGGGATGTGCTTCTTTTGTTTAACCCGCTGCAGATCGATTTCAATTATCACGGTGCCGCCGCAATCTCCATGAAGGAGCATGTGCAGACAGGAAAAGAGCACGGCGTTTTCCTGAACGACGGGAATGATTATGTGGGCCAGTTCCTTCACAAGCAGAGTGAAGAACGCCTTCGTGAGCTGGGCGCCGTCAACAGCCAGGACAATGTGGATCTGGATACCGGGGCGGTCATAATGGACACGGATTTGCTTCAGTCCCTCTATGGCCTGATCAGCACGGACGGAAGGACGGATGAACAGAAATTCTCCGAATTCGTCAACGAAGAGGCAAGAATCAGCTTTTACGGCGATTTTCTCTATCCGCTGGCCCGTTCCGCCACCTTGGAACAATATTACAGGGAAGCGGCGGAGGGAACGATCAATGAGCGTCTCCTTGGCTGCCGTGCCAAAATATGGGAGGCGCTGTCCCCGTTTTCCATGAAGCTCATCTGCCTTTCTCCTGCGGAATTCATCCATTTCGGGACTACAACAGAGCTGCGCAGGCTGGTAACGGCGGATGTGGAGGACTATGAATTCCTGGACTGGAAAAAGCAGGTTTCCACCACAGCGCCGGAAACCTCGGCCTATGCCGCCCACAACAGCTATGTGGGAAAACGCGCCCGCATCGCCTGCGGCGCTTATCTGGAAGACAGCTACGTGCTGGATGAAAGTGTGGTAGGCAAAGGAAGCGTAATTTCCAATGTAAAGCTTCGCAATGTAACGGTTCCTGAGAATGTGGTGCTGCACGGGCTGAAGCTTCTTGACGGCAGGTATGTGGTGCGTATCTACGGCGTGGAGGACAATCCCAAGGGAACGCTGGAAAAAGACGCCTGTTTCCTGGGGACAACACTGTCAGCCTTCCTTTCAGGCAACGGCCTGACGCCCGAAGCGCTGTGGAAGGATGGAGAGCATTATCTCTGGTTTGCCGCCCTTTACCCTGCGGCTGATACGATGGAGGAAGCGATCCGTTCTGCCCTTCTTGTAAAAAAAATGGCGGAGCATTCCGCTTCCCCGGAAGAGATAGAATCCTGGAAAAATAAGGAGCGCATGAGCCTGTATTCCAGCTTTAACGGAGCGGATGTCCTTGCCATCAGCAAATGGCAGCATGAGCTGGAAAGCCGGATCCTTGCCAGCAAATTCGTATGGGCCATTGAAGCAGGCACCTATTATAAAGAAGCGCTGCAGGTATTCGGAGCCCATGGCATCAGCCAGGATATCTATGAAATGCTGCTGGAGGATGCCGGGAAAGCCGGATTTTCCCTGAAAATCCGTATCTATTACGCTCTGGCACAGTACATGAAGGAAAATCGGATCACCTTCGACCAGACAGGCTATGATGCCCTGGAAGCCATGTGCTTCGGAACCATCCAGAGGACGATTTATGACAATGCGGCGGCCAAGCTGCCCTCCAGCCAGGATTACCGGATAGTGAAGGATGAGGTGACGGTGGAACTGCCTGTCCGCGTCAACTGGGGCGGCGGCTGGACCGATACTCCTCCTCACTGCAACGAATGCGGCGGTGTTGTGTTGAATGCCGCGCTGAAGCTGAACGGCATTTACCCCATTCAGATCCAGGTAAAGAAGCTTAAGGAACTGCATGTGGAATTTGCAAGCACGGATATCGGCGCCGCAGGCAGCGTGGAAACCGTGGAAGAAATCCAGGACTGCCATAATCCTTACGACTCCTTTGCCCTGCACAAGGCGGCGCTGATTGCCTGCGGCATCATTCCCTTAAGCGGCGGGAACCTTCAGGAAATCTGCAGCCGGCTGGGCGGCGGCATCAGCCTTTCCACCCGTGTTATTGGAATCCCCCAGGGCTCCGGGCTTGGCACCAGCAGCATCCTTTCCGGTGCATGCGTGAAGGGACTGTTTGAATTTCTGGGAAGAGAAGCCGCGGAGGAGGAGATTTACGATATCGTCCTGAATATGGAACAGATCATGAGCACCGGCGGCGGCTGGCAGGATCAGGTCGGCGGCCTGACCCCCGGCATTAAATTTATTTCCACCATGCCCGGTATCGATCAGAAAATACGCGTGGAAAAGGTGGAAATCCCGGAAGCAACGAGACAGGAGCTCCAGGAGCGTTTTGCCCTCGTATATACCGGCCAGCGGCGGCTAGCCCGCAACCTGCTCCGTGATGTGGTGGGCGGTTATCTGGGAGGCCGGCCGGAATCCATCGATGCCCTGGAAAAAATGCAGAGCCTTGCCGTTCTCATGAAATTTGCACTGGAACGCGGGAATATGGAGGCTTTTACCGATTTGCTAAACCAGCATTGGGAGCTGTCCAAGCAGCTGGATGCAGGATCAACCAATACCTGCATCGAACAGATTTTCATGGCTTGTGAGGATATGATCGACGCCCGTTTTATCGCGGGAGCCGGTGGAGGCGGATTCCTGCAAATGATCCTGAAAAAGGGGATTACAAAGGAGATGCTGAAAGCCCGCCTGCACGAGATTTTCCAGGAGAGCGGCGTGGATGTCTGGGACAGCACTTTTGTATAAACAGCGAAAAGCCGGTTTTTACAGACAAAAAGTGACATTTCAGGGCATAGCCGTTGTACCTTTCCGTCCGGAATGATAGGATAGAGACAGGATATCAGAAAAGGAAACGGAAAAAGGGAGGGACGGTTATGTCGGCACTGCAATGTCTGTTACTGATTTTTGCACTTATAATCCTTGTCCCGACAGCAGGTCATTTCCTGCGGAAATGGGATTATGAGCGGCAGATAAGCGGCAAACGGCCGGAGAGAAAGGCAAAGAAAAATATGCGGCTTCCGGAAGAAAAAGGCCCGTCCAATATGGATATGGAAGTGGATGCGGTCACCTATGAAACCCGGATTAAGCAGGACAGATACTGGAGAAGGTAAGAACGGACGGCTATTTTAAAGCAAAAGCGGCATTCACCTGTTCCCACTTAAGGGAAAAAGGAACGCCGCTTTTTTTGCCGCCTAAAACCTGAACAGGCGGCCCGATAGGAATATCACTTCCGTCCGCGCCTCTGAGCGCCTGATGCAAGGCATCCCAGCTTAACACGAAGCAGCAGTTTTGCATCCTCCAGCTGTTCCCTGTCCGTCACCCGGTAATGTATCCAGCCGCCTTCTCCGCAGGGATATCTGTTGTCGACCACTTCTTTTGTCTCATCCAATAACCCGTCATAAACAGCAGCGAACTGCTTATCCGTCAGGCGAAGCATTACGGTAAATGCATCGGCTTCAGCGAATATATCACAGATAAGCCTGCTTTTCTTTTTGTGCTTCACACTCCAGCCGTAATGATTGCCGTAAGGAAAGCGAATCTCGGTTTCCGTTTCGAATTCCTTCGTGAGATAACCATTGATATCAGCAAACATATCTCCGCAGATGCCGCAGTGGGCGACCAACTCAGGCATGGAGGGCTCCGCCTTCTTATTCAACATTCTTTCGTACATTTATTTCCTCCTTATTTTCGCCCGGATACATCATTTTATCATGTATGGGAACAATTTACCACGAAATTTCACTTTGCTGTTTACTTTGGCATCCATATATGCTATCCTGTAACCGACAGACAGTCGGTCTACTATTTTGGAGAGGAATTATTAAATGAGAATTGTAAAGGAAGCAGAAGAACGCAGAAATGAAATCCTGGATGCGGCGGATGAACTCTTCGGCCGGAAAGGCTTTGACGGAACCAGCACGAATGATATCCTGGAAAAGGTGGGTATCGCAAGAGGTACACTGTATTATCATTTTAAATCCAAGGAGGATATCCTGGACGCCCTGATACAGCGGTATGAGGAACAGATGTATTCAGCCGCTGCCGCTGCTGCAAAAGACGGCAGCCTTCCGGTAACGGAACGCCTGATCCGCGTGGTGCTGGCCATGAATGTCAGCCAAAACGGCGGTAAGGCCCTTGTGGAGCAGATGCATAAGCCGCAGAATGCCCTGATGCACCAGAAAACACAGCAGCTCACCCTGACGCGGCTGACGCCTGTACTGACCGGCCTTATTGAAGAGGGTATCAGGGAAGGCCTTTTTTCCACCCCCTATCCTGCCGAATGCATGGAAATGACTATGGCTTACGCCACCACCTTTTTTGATGATGCCATGGATATGTCGGAGGAGGAGCGTTCGCAGCGCATCCGGGCATTTATCTTCAATATGGAACGGCTGCTTGGCACAGAAAACGGCAGGCTTGCTTCCTGCATGCTGCGGATGTTTGACAGGAACCCGGTTCCCGCTTCGGATACCGATGAATAAAAAGGAGAGATAAATGCGGAACCCAAACAAAAATTTTTACAACTTCCTTCTTTTATGGTCGGGAGAATTTATTTCGGCCGTGGGAAGCGGGCTGACCTCCTTCGGACTCGGTGTCTATGTATTTGAACAGACCGGGCAGGCCTCGGCCATGGCCCTGGTGACGCTCCTTGCGTTTCTGCCCGGGCTTCTCCTGAGCGTGCCGGCAGGCGTCCTGGCAGACAGGTATGACAGAAGGCTTCTGATGCTTCTGGGTGATGGGTTGTCCGCCGTCGGCCTTATCTTTATACTTATCTGCGTCCTCCGGGGCGGGGCACAGGTATGGCAGATTTGTGTGGGCGTCACCATCAGCTCTCTGTTTTCGGCGCTGATGGATCCGGCCTACAAAGCGACTGTGACGGATCTGCTCACTCCGGAGCAATATACCAAAGCCAGCGGGCTGATTGGAATCGCAGGATCCGCCAAATACCTGGTATCACCCATCCTGGCCGGTTTCCTTCTCACGCTGTCGGATATCAGTCTGCTCCTTGTTATTGATATCTGCACCTTTTTCCTGACCGTTTTTACCACGCTTGCCGTGCGCGGCATGCTTCTGGCAGGAGGCGCTGCGGCTTCCGTCAGGAAGAATCGGGAAGAGGCTTTCTTCAGGGAACTGAAAACCGGCTGGCGGGCAGTTTCGCAGCGCAGCGGTGTTCTGCTGCTTGTCCTTCTTTCTTCAGTGATCACTTTTTTTCTCGGTTTCCTGCAGACCTTATTCACCCCTATGGTGCTTGCCTTTTCTGACAGCGCCACGCTGGGCACAGCGGAAACGATCTGCGCCCTGGGAATGCTGGTATCCAGCATCATCATCGGTATGGTCTCCCTGAGAAAAGGATATGTGAAAATTCTCTCCCTATCCCTGGCAGGCGCCGGTTTTTTTATGGCAGTATTTGGCCTGAAGGAGAGCATACCGCTGATGTGTGCCTCCGGCTTTTTCTTTTTTGCCATGCTTCCCTTTGCCAACACCGCTTTGGATTATCTGCTCCGTACCAATATTGACAACACCTGCCAGGGAAGGGCCTGGGGACTGATTGGCGTGCTTTCACAGGTTGGCTATGTGGCCGCTTATGCGCTGGCAGGTGTCCTGGCAGATGCCGCCGCCAGGATAATGGATGTCAGCGTGGGAAGAGGGGCCGCCAAACTCATCACTGCCTCAGGAATCCTGCTGGCAGCCACAGCTTTTCTTCTCTACCATATCAAAGCGATCCGGTCCCTTGAAAAAATAACGGAAAAGGAAGCCTGCCATGCAGAATAAAATGCTACAAAATGATTTGAAACGAAATAAGCTTGTCACCCTTACGCTGGTGCTCTTTATTGCCTGCGCCTCTCTGCTTGCTTCTCTGGCGGCGGCCCTGGCCGTCAATCTCTCAGATGCCATAAATGCGCTGATGGCCCGGGCGGAAACACCCCATTTTCTCCAGATGCATTCGGGAGATATTGATATTGAACAGCTCAGCGCCTTTGCCTCTAACAACAGTGACGTGGATAAATTCCAGGTGCTCCGGTTCCTGAATCTGGAGGGCGGCGCTATCCGCCTGGGAGATGAGCTTCTTACGGACAGTACCCAGGACAATGGCCTGTCCGTGCAGAGCGGAAGCTTTGACTATCTTTTAGATTTGGAAGGGAACATAATACAACCGGAGGACGGACAGCTGTATGTACCCGTATGCTACCTGCAGGATCATACTGCCAGCGTGGGCGATCGGGCTGAGATCTGCGGCGAGCCGTTTGTAATTGCCGGCTTTCTCCGGGATTCCCAGATGAATTCCATGCTGGCCTCCTCCAAACGCTTTCTGGTCAGCAATGCCGATTATGAACGGCTGGAAGGATGCGGGAACGTGGAATACCTCATTGAGTTCCGGCTGAAGGACATGAATGCGCTGGGCAGCTTTGCCGCGGCCTATACGGCCTCCGGCCTTCCCGCCAACGGTCCTGTCATCACCTACCCGCTGTTTCGTATGATAAACGCGCTTTCTGACGGCATCATGATCGCCGTAATCCTGCTCGTTAGCGCCGCAGCCGTGCTGATCGCTCTTTTATGCATCCGCTTCGCGCTGCTTGCCGAAATAGAAGAGGATTACCGGGAAATCGGCGTAATGAAGGCCCTTGGCCTCCGCCTTTCCTGCATACGGCGCATTTATCTGGCTAAATATGCCCTTTTAGCCGCATTGGGCTGCATGGCAGGCTTTCTTCTTTCCTTTCCCTGCCGGGATATACTCCTTGCAAATATAAAGCTGGTAATGGGGGAGAGCGGTAAAAAGACCTTTTCCATACTCCTCGGTTTCCTGGCCGCCCTCCTTTTATTTTGCGTTATCCTGCTCTTTGTCCGGAATATTCTCAAACGCTTCGGAAAGATATCCGCCTCCGGGGCGCTCCGATTCGGCGCGCCTCAGGAGCAAAACGGTATCGCAGGGAAATTGCGGCTGTGCAGGCGCCGCCTGCCTGGAGCCAATATTTCTTATGGACTTCACGATATCCTGTCCCGGAAAAAGATATATGCAGCCTACCTTGCCATACTGATCTTTGCTTCCTTTATCATCATTTTCCCGCAAAAGCTGTATGAAACCCTGTCTTCGGAGGGCTTTGCAGCTTATATGGGAATCGGCAGCTGCGATTTGCGCATCGATATCCAGCAGACAGACCGGATTTCAGAAAAAACAGCCGAAGCAGCCCAGGTCCTGGCACAGGATTCGGACATTTCAAGCTTTACGGTGCTCAACACCGGTTCTTTTTCCATCCGGAAGGAGGATGGCGCCCTGGAGCAGCTGAAAATTGAACTGGGTGACCACAGCAGTTTTCCGGTCGCCTATACAGAAGGCTTTGCCCCCGCAAAAGAAGATGAGCTTGCCCTTTCCGCCCTAAACAGTAAAGAGCTGGAAAAAGGCATCGGCGATACCATAACCATCCTGACGGAGGAAGGTGAAAGACAGCTTACCATTTGCGGCATATATTCAGACATAACCAACGGAGGAAAAACGGCGAAGGCCGCCTTCCCGTCCTCTGCAACCATGATGTGGAGCATCATTTATGCCGAACTGGACGACCACAGCCTTGTGGAAGAAAAAACGGAAGCGTATTCGCGTTATTTCCCCTTTGCCAAGGTGACAGATATCCGCAGCTACATTAACAAAACCTATGGCCCGACCCTTCATTCCGTAAAGCTCGCCGCTTTTGCAGCCGCTGCGGCCGCCCTGATGGTAACGGCCTTTATTACCTTACTGTTTGTCAAGCTGCTGGCGGCAAAAGACAGGTATTCCAATGCGGTCATGAAAGCCTGCGGTTTTACAAACCGTGACTTAAGCATCCAGTATATGGCACGTTCCGCCGTCCTTCTGGCGGCAGGCATCCTTTTGGGAATCCTGTTTACAAATACCGCAGGAGAAGGGCTGGCCTCTTTTGCTTTTTCCGCCTTCGGCGCCGCGTCCTTCCGGTTTCTTGGGAATCCCGGCCCGGCCTATACCGCCTGCCTCCTGCTGATGGCTCTTCTGGCAGCCGGAACAACAGCAGCGGCGGCACATGATGTGAGAAACATTAAAATATCGGAAACTATAAAAGAATAAGACGGCTGCAGGCACACGCCGGCGGCAGCTGCATAAAGCCCATAGCAAACCGGCTTCAGCCGGGAAAGGAATTACAGATTAATGAAAGAAATTATATGCGGCAGAAAACTCGTGAAATTTTTCGGAGAGGGCAGTGAAAAAAGAAAGGTACTGGATGAAGTGGACGTATCCGTTGCAAAGGGGGAATTCCTTTCAGTAATGGGGCCTTCCGGTTCGGGGAAATCCACACTCCTGTATACCCTGAGCGGCATGGATGCCATTGACGGAGGCACCGTTTCCTTCTGCGGAAGGGACCTGGCCGCCTGCCGGGAAGAGGAGCTGGCCGATTTACGCAGAACCAGGATGGGCTTTGTTTTCCAGCAGCCCGCGTTACTGAAAAACCTGAATCTCCTTGACAATATTATTTTCCCGTCTCTGCGGTCTCATGGAAGAAATGGCGCAGAGGCGGAAGAAAAGGCAAAGGCTCTCATGGAACGCACCGGCATCCTGCCCCTTGCCAAAAGAAGCATTACCCAGACCTCCGGCGGCCAGCTCCAGCGCGCCGGAATCTGCCG
The DNA here is from genome assembly GCF_000466465.2 of Clostridium sp. KLE 1755. Lineage (NCBI taxonomy): Bacteria > Bacillati > Bacillota > Clostridia > Eubacteriales > Clostridiaceae > Clostridium > Clostridium sp. KLE 1755. Next base: position 76,286 of record NZ_KE992763.1, on the reverse strand, counting down.
CGCATTGATGGGCGATCCGGAAATTATTTTTGCCGATGAGCCCACCGGAGCGCTGAACTCCTCGGCAGCTGAGGAAATTATGGACATTTTCTCGGAAATCAATGCGCAGGGCACGGCCGTGATGATGGTAACCCATGATCCGAAAATCGCCGCCAGGGCCGGCCGCATCCTATTCCTGGCCGACGGCAGGACAGCAGGAGAGCTGCGCTTTCCGGAGGCATCCGCAAATGTATCTGATATAGCAAAAACATCCGCAAAATTAAACGATATAACGAATGCATCCTCAAAAGTATCCGTTGCAGCAAAGACAGCCTCGGACACAGGAACTCTCCGCTTTCAGTACAGAATCGACTGCATCCTGGAAAAAATGCGCGTTCTTGGCATCTGAAATGCCTATCTGATGCTCCTGGCCATTTCCAGCATTCTCGGATATGCATAAGAAAAGAAATCCTGGTAGCTTGCGCAGTAGCTGTTAAGCCCCGGCGTCCTTCCATCGGGCAGAAGCGCGCGGTCGCGTCTGCAGCCGTTACGGCAGAGCGGATACCAGCGGCAGTCCCGGCATTTGTCCGGCACATGGCGGGAGAGGCTGACAAAGTCCAGTTCCTCCCGCTTTTCATTCATCTCTTCAAAGGATGCGGTGCGGATATTCCCCAGCTTCCATTCATCCAGCACATAAAAATCGCAGGGATAAACGCTGCCGTCCGCCTCCACCACCCACTGCTCGGAACAGATTCCCATCATATTGCAGGATTCCGGCGGATAATTATGCAGCATCCCGATCCAGTTTTCAAAGGTACGGTTATAGACCGGATGGCCTTCCTTCCAGTCCTGATACCAGTAATCAAAAAGATCCTTCAGGAACTTCCCATAGCGATCCGGTGTCAGGGAATAGGAGAGGCTCCCTTTATTCTCCTCAAAGGGATCAATGCAGGGAATGTACTGCTGATAGGTAAATCCCTGGCTCTCAAAGAACTGATAGGTGCGCCTGATACGGCGGGCGGACTGCGCGGTGACCACCGTGAGGATATTAAATTCCACCTGATATTTCTGGAACAGCCGCGCGGTTTCCATCACACGCCCAAAGCTGCCTGTGCCGTCGGGAAATTTTCGGTTTTCATCATGAAGCTCCTGATACCCGTCCAGGGACAGGCCCACCAGGAACTGATTGTCATGCAAAAACTGCGCCCATTCCTCATCAATGACGATGCCGTTGGTCTGCAGGCTGTTATGTATTTCAATCCCTCTGTGGTTATGTTTTTTCTCAATTTCAATTAAGGAACGGTAAAAATCCAGGCCGGCCAGCGTAGGTTCCCCGCCCTGAAAGGCGAAGGTGGCCATGTGGGGTACCTGATTCAGGGTTTTTTCCACCAGCGTATCCAGTGTCTCTAAGGACATCATTCCGTAGGTACGTTCACTCCGGATATTCATCTCATCCGCATAAAAGCAGTAGCGGCAGCGGAGATTGCAGCTGCCGGATGCCGGTTTGATCAGCAGCGTGATAGCAGGCTGTTTTGCCATAATAAAGTAAGCTCCTCTCAAAGTATCTTTTGTCGTAATTATTGCCATTTACCTTTTGTAACAATATAGTCCAGCATAATACAAAAACGCAGCTTCCGCAATGGTACATTCCATTCCGGCACGGACATCTGTTTTCCGCCGCATCGCTCCGGCTGCCTGTTCCTGGTCCGGCGATGCGGCCGGGTATTGTTTTCCGTACAGGCCGTTTAAAAACGGCGGCACATTTCCATGAAGCGCAGCGCATTTTCCGTCAGATATTTATTCTGGTGATAGATAATGGAAAAGCTTCTGTGGAGCGCAGGGGCGTCGAAAGGAATCTGCGCCACAATGCCCTGGGCCAGCGCATCCTCAGCCAGCAGGCAGGGGAGGGCGGAGATACCGATATTCCGGCTCACCGCGCGCACCAGGGATTGGGTGCTCACGCTTTCCCACAAAATTGTCATGGGCAGCTGGCTGTATTTTAACAGATCCTCCGCAGCCTCCCGGCCGGCGCTGCCTTTTTCCCTGAGTACAAAAGGGCAGGCGGAGATATCCCTCAGGGATACCTTCTTTTTCTGAAGCAGCGGGTGATCCGGCGCACATATAAAACAGATCCGATCCTCCATAAAGGACTCGCATATCAGCTGCGGATTCTGTGAGCAGCCTTCCACCAGGGCAAAATCCAGCTGATTATTCAAAACCGCCTCTTCAATGAAACCCGAATTATTGATGGTAACCTGCGGACGGACGGCAGGGGCTTCCTCCTGGAATTTCTGGATCAGGGTGGGCAGAAGGAAATTGCCGATGGTTACGCTGGAACCAATCCAGAGCGTGCCCGCCTGCTTCCAGGCCGGAATTTTTTCTTCCATTTCATCGAACAGGGATATGATATGAAGCGCATAATTATACAGCTGTTCCCCCTGCTCCGTAATATAGATCCGCCTGGAATACCGCTCAAAGAGCCGGATGCTGTAATTATCCTCAAGCTCCTTGATGGCAAGGCTTACGGAGGGCTGGGCCAGATGCAGCCGGTCCGCCGCCCTGGTAATGCTCCGTTCCTGATATACTGCTACAAAAATCCGCAGATGCCGTAAAGTCATATCCGTACCCCCTATCTGTGCTTCCCTGTGTCAGGCGCTGCCTTTGCCCCCGTCCCATGAATTCCTTCCGGCTTTCCCTGGCCGGGTAAAGGCCCGGGTAAAGTTAATTCATAACAAATTCATTATGTAATATATAATATAATACTATTTTACTTATATAGCAAGGGGGTGTATACTCAATCTGTCGGATGGGAATCCGGTTGCCAAAGGAACGGCAACACAAATCCGGCCTTAAAAATAACAATAAAAGAACAAAGGGGCGCTATCATGGAAAAGAAAAGCAAGGTGCTGAAAAAACTGTTTTTTTCAACCCTGTACTTAAGTACCTTCACCTTTGGCGGAGGGTATGTCATTGTCACACTGATGAAAAACAAGTTTGTTGACGAGCTTCACTGGATTGATGAAGAGGAAATGCTGGATCTGGTGGCAATCGCACAGTCGTCGCCGGGCGCAATTGCAGTAAACGGCGCAATCGTGGTCGGCTACAAGCTGGCAGGGCTTCCGGGCGTGCTGCTTTCCATTCTGGGAGCGATTCTGCCGCCCATGATTATCCTCTCCGCCATATCCTTTTTTTATGACGCCTTCCGTTCCAACCTGATTGTGGGAACTATGCTCAAGGGTATGCAGTCCGGCGTGGCTGCGGTCATTGCTTCCGTTGTTTTTGATATGGGCAGCAATGTGGTAAAGGAAAAAGACTGGCTGAATATCGCAATTATGGCGGCCAGCTTCCTCATCAGCTATCTTTTCGACATCAACGTGGTGCTGATCATCATTGCGGCCGCCATCATCGGCGCTGTGCGTACGCTCCTGCGCGAAAGAAAGGGGGCGAAGGCATGATTTATTTACAGTTATTCTTAAGCTTCCTCCAAATCGGGGCCTTCAGCTTCGGCGGAGGCTATGCCGCCATGCCCCTGATTCAAAGCCAAGTGGTGGATCTCCACGGCTGGCTTACCATGCAGGAATTTACAGACCTGATTACGATCTCCCAGATGACCCCCGGCCCGATTGCCGTGAACTCAGCCACCTTCGTCGGCATCCAGATAGCCGGGCCTTTAGGTGCGCTCGTTGCCACCCTCGGCTGCATCCTGCCGTCCTGTATTTTCGTAACGGCCCTTGCCTATATTTATATGAAATACCGGAAGATGAGCCTGCTCCAGGGCATTCTTGGCTCCCTTCGCCCCGCAGTCGTTTCCCTGATTGCCATAGCCGGCGTGACGATCCTGATTTCCGCAGTCTTCACAAACGGCGCCGTGGAATTTCGGACAGACAACGTTTCCATCCGTGCAATCATATGGTTTATCATTGCAGTAATCCTGCTGCGCAAAAAGAAAATGGATCCCATCCTGGTCATGGTTTTGTGCGGCGTTTTTGAAACAGTTTGTACACTGGTGATGAAATGGATATAAAAAACCTCTTTACCATAGGTGAAATGGGCGGACTGTTCCGTACCAATATCCGTACCCTGCGTTATTATGATGATATCGGGCTTCTCAAGCCGGAGGTTGTAGACCCCAAAACCGGCTACCGTTACTATTCTGCAAGACAGTTTGAACGCATGAACACCATCAAATACCTGCGTAATCTGAACATGCCACTGGATAAAATCAAAGCCTTTTTTGAAAACAGGGATACGCTTGTTATGGAGCAGATCCTGGAAGAACAGCTTCAGGAAACGAGAGCCCAGCTTGCCCGTCTGCAGGCCATAGAACGCAAGCTGACCACCCGGCTGGAGCAGCTGGACTACGCCATGCACGCCCAACTGGACCAAATCCACGCAAGGCACCTGCCCGCCCGTCCCGCCGCCGTCCTCAAAAAAGAAATACGCCAGGGAGAAAACCTGGAATACCCCATCCGGGAGCTGGAACGCACCAGCCAGCTTCCCCCGGCCATGTTCCTGGGAAAGGTGGGCGTCTCCATCCGCCGGGAAAATCTGCTGGCAGGACAATTCGACCGTTTTTCCGCCATTTTTGTCCTGATAGAAGAGGAGGACAACTATAAAGGAGAGACAGCCTGGCTTCCCGAAGGAGATTTCCTCACCATATGGTATGCCGGTACCCATCAGGACTCCGCCATATACTACAAAAAACTCCTTGCCCATATGGACACACTCGGCCTGGAATGCTGCGGCGACTCCGTGGAAATTACATGGATCGATTCCGGTTTCACGGACGACACCGAAAAATACGTAACAGAGCTGCAGCTCCCTGTCCGCGCAAAAGCCCGCCATCTTTAACCCATCCTTCCCAAAAACCTGATTTATAAAAAAGTAATTGACCCTCCAGCAACTGGAGGGTTTATTTTATCTCATAGGAAAGTTTTCCTGCCAAAGATTCCTGTTTCACATTAAACTACAAAAATTAAAGCAAATATTTACCCACCAAAGACATCATAAATCACAATCTATAACCAACCAAACAATCAGGAGCCAGAAAATGCAAAAAGAAAAAACAATAACAGAAAACAATCTGACCAAAGGGAATGTATTGCGCATACTATTCACGTTCTCCCTCCCCTTCATCGCAGCGAACCTCATCCAGGCGCTATACGGCGCCGTCGATCTGTTCGTCATTGGCAGATACTGCTCCCCGGAAAGCGTAGCAGCGGTATCAACAGGCACCCAGGTCACACAGATCATCACCAGCATGATTACCGGCCTCACCCTGGGAAGCACCATCCTGGTGGGAAAATACACCGGCATGCAGGCAGAAGAGGACATTAAGAAAACAATCGGCACCACCCTCACCATCTTTGCCGCAGCCGCACTTATCCTCACAGCCGCCATGCTCCTGGCCGCCGACCCCATCCTGAAGCTGCTCAAAACACCGGCCCCCTCCTTTGACCTGGCCCGTACCTACGTAAAAATCTGCTTCTGTGGCATCTTTTTCATCTGCGGCTACAATGCCATCAGCGCCATCCTCCGAGGCTATGGCGACTCCCGCAGACCCATGCTCTTCATTGCCTTATCCTGCGCCCTCAACATCATCGGTGACTTTGCCCTCGTAAAAGGAGCCGGCCTCGGCGTAGCAGGAGTGGCACTGGCAACCATCGGCTCCCAGGCCGTAAGCATGATCGCCGCCATCCTATACCTCAACCACAGACGCTTTATCTTCACCTTCCGCCTCCAAAACCTCCGCATTGACTGGAAAAAAGCAAAAGAACTCGCAACAGTAGGAATCCCCATATCCCTACAGGAATGCATGGTCAGACTATCCTTCCTCTACCTCACCAGCATCACCAACCGCCTTGGAATCTACGCAGCCTCCGCCGTAGGAGTAGCAAGCAAATACGACGTATTCGCCATGCTCCCCGCCACCTCCATAGCCAACGCCCTGACCGCCATTACCGCCCAGAATTACGGCGCAGGGAAACCCGAACGCGCACGAAAAAGCCTCCTCGCCGGCCTCACCTTTGCCCTCGCAGCCTCCTCCCTGTTCTGGCTCTGGGCACAACTGTCCCCCCAGACTATGATAGCCGTCTTCTCCCAGGACCCCGCCATCATAAAAACCGGCATCCCCTTTTTCACCGCCTGCAGCTACGATTACCTGGCAGTCACCCTTGTTTTCTGCATAAACGGCTACCTCAACGGCCGCTCCCAGACCATATTCACCATGATAAGCAGCTGCTTCGGCGCCCTGATCCTCCGCATCCCCCTCATATACCTCGTATCCACCCACACCCCCGACAACCTCACCCGAATCGGCTCCATAGCCCCCGCAGTCTCATTTTTCATGGCCGCCTACACCTCCTTATACCTCATCCACAGCTACCGCCATGAAAAAAGAGCCATGTCCCAATCCACTCATTAATAAAAGAAAATTTACCCACCCTATATTTTCCCTGCCCTTTCTTTCCCTCCCTCGCCCTACATACCTCGCCCTTCATTCAAAAAGCGCCATTGCGGAAACACATTGCAATGGCGCTTTTTTTACACTATAATTAGCATTGGCAATAACGACTGCCGCCCGCCCAATTTACTCCAGAATCAATTCGATTACCGGAACCAGGGTATGCGGCTTTACCGGAGGAAGATACAGAATCAGATCCCCGGCGTCACCATTTTCGTCCTTGGCGGAGAAATGGTCAATTGTTCCTTCCGTATAGAGGACTTCGCTTCCGTCATGCAGGAACTGGGCATATTTTACCTTGCCGGCAAGACCGGGCAGACGGAGATGGGCGAAGGGATATGCGAACATATGCAGGTACAGACGGCTTCCGTCCACGCTCTGGGTATAACGGCAGTCGGCAGGAGCGGTGAACTCCGGCTCAGCCATGGTGCAGCCATAAATGGAACGGCTGTTGTATTTCATCCAGTCCGCGTAAACCTTCAGCGCCTCCTCAGCGCGGTAGTCCAGATATCCTCTTGAGGTAGGGCCTACATTCATCAGCAGGTTTCCGCCGCAGGAGACGGTATTTACAAGCATCCGAATGAGCATTTCCGGGGATTTCCAGGTCTGCTCGTCACGGTAGTATCCCCAGGATCCGGAAAAGGTCTGGCAGGCCTCCCAGGTAACCAGTTCCCCGGTTTCCTGATGGGTTACCCATTTCACAGGCTGATACTGTTCAGGAGTCCAGAGATCCTGCTCTATGTCCGTACGGTTGTCAATAATGATGTCAGGCTGCAGAGAACGGGCGGTGGCAATCAGCTTGTCAGCCTCCCAGTCGTTTTTCCCCTTGCCCTTCATCCAGGACTGTGCGCCCTCGCCGTCCCTGCCGTCGTAAGAGAAGTCAAACCAGAGAATATCGATCTTGCCGTAATTGGTCAGCAGCTCCGTCACCTGGTTTCTCATGTATTCGGCGTACTTATGCATATCGCGGCCCTGGCTTTGCTCGAAAGCATCCGCATCGTCCCTGCGGGGATGAAGGACGTCGATTGGGAAATCCGGATGATGCCAGTCAATGAGAGAGTAATAGAAGCCCACGCGCAGCCCTTCTGCACGGAATGCGTCCACATACTCCTTAATGAGATCCTTTCCGCAGGGCGTATTGGTGGACTTATAATCCGTATACTGGCTGTCAAAGAGACAGAAGCCTTCGTGATGCTTGGTGGTCATGACCACATATTTCATGCCAGCCGCTTTTGCCTGTCTTGCCCAATCCCTGGGATCATACAGATCCGGATTGAAATATTTGAAATAAAGATCGTAATGCTCCTCGGAAATTTTTTCATTGGTCTTTACCCATTCGTGGCGCGCCGGCATGGCGTAAAGCCCGAAATGGATAAACATGCCGAACCGGTCATGGGTGAACCAGCTGGTGTCTCCGGGAGTTTTGCGTGTTACATAGCTTGTCATGATTCCTCCGTTCCGCCGTAATTTACGGCTATCCTTTTTTGCCTTATTTTTGTCCGGCAGGATATTTTATGGCTTTATTGTAGTGAAAAAGGGCAGAAAGGAACATGTCAAAATAGAGAAAAAATATGGAGTTTTCAGCATGATTTACTTAACGAATCCCAGGTTTTTAGCACTGTGGAAATCACTCCGGCTGGAGGTTGCAGACTCCGGCCTTGCCCAGGTGGACACCACCTGGAATATGGTCAATGTCTGCTCCCCCTATTCCCGGCTATACTTCATTTCCCACGGCGGCGGCATCCTCACCCTGCGCGGCAGGGAAATCCCGTTAAAGGAGGGCTGCGTTTACCTGATCCCGGCAGGCCTTTTATACAATTACCGGTGCGACGCCAGCATGGAGCAGCTTTACTTTCATGTGAATATTACCCAGGTAAACGGCATGGATCTTTTTTATGGCTGCGACACCGTGTATGAACATGACGCTCCGGCAGAGGACCTGGAAAAGGTGCTTGCGCTTTACCGCTCCCAGCGGATGGAGGACGCCTTTCTCCTTCAGGGACTTCTGTGGGAGGAGCTGGGACGTTTTATCCAGATGGCGGATCTGCAGGAGGCGCAGACAAAAATATATTCTGGTATGGTGGAGCAGGTTTTCCGCCTGGCCCAGAATCCGGTCAGCGCAGGAAACCATGTACGCTCCCTGGCGGACAGGCTGCATGTATCGGAGAGCACGCTGTCCAAACGCTTCCGGGCGGAAACAGGCATGTCCCCCGGTGTTTATCTGGAGCAGCTGGTCATTCAGAAGGCCTGCCGCCTGTTGATAGAAGAGGATAAAAGCATGGCGCAGATAGCGGAGGAGCTGGATTTTTCGGATCAGTTTTATTTTACCAAGTATTTTAAACGGAAAATGCATATGCCGCCCAGCGCCTACCGCAGGCAGATGCGGGGAAACTGATTAACTTACATGACAAGAAAAATCAGGGCTACGGCTGTTTATAAAATACATTTCTCCGATCCGCATAGATTCCCGGCCTGCACAGCTGGCCATAGCCGGTCACACCCTCGCGGGAGGCATCCATTGCCGGATCTGCATAGGTATAAAACCATCGTGTCAGCTGGATATACATGCGGTTAATAAGAGCGGCATATTCCGGGTCGGCTGACAGGTTGTTATTTTCTTCCGGATCCTCGCTCAGATGATACAGCTCGTCAGGCCCATAGGGACTGCGGCAGATATATTTCCATTCCTCCGTCCGTATCATGCGGGTTGGTCCGTACTCATCATAGACCACCACAGCGCCCGCTTTCTCCGTATTCCCGTCAAAAACATCCGCGAAGCTTCTTCCGGGAAGCCCGTCCGGCAGCTGCCTTCTGATGCCAACCATATCTAAAAGCGTCTGGAAGAAATCATACTGGCTGCACATTCTGCGGCAGACTACCCCTGATGGATAATGGCCGGGCCAGGAGACGAGGAACGGAACCTTTACAGCCGTATCGTACATATTAAAGGGAAAGGTGCCGTTGCCTTTTCCCCAAATCCCATGATGCCCCATATTCATGCCGTTGTCCGCCATAAACATAACGATGGTATCCTCCGCAATTCCCAGTGCCTCCAGCTTATCAAGCAGCCGTCCCACATCCGCGTCCATAGCCGTTATGGCGGCATAATATCCACGCAGCAGGGATTTTCGCACTTCTCCCGTCCCGGAGGGCGCGCTGGGGATCTGATTGGGATGTACTGGCAAATCCGGCGTGGCGGTAAAGCCGCAGTCCCCGTACATCTCAATGTATTCACCGGGATGCTGATCCTCCTCCCAGGGAGAATGCGGCGCCGTGTAATGCACGCTCAGATAGAAGGGATTGTCCTGCGTCCTGAATTCTTCCAGATAAGACAGCGCTTTGTCAGTAATCACATTGGTAATATATCTGTTTTCAAAGCTGATTTCACCATTTTCCACAATATCCGCCTTATTGTAGTAACAGCCGCCTCTGCCGATGGTAAACCATTTATCAAACCCGTGCTGAGGCGTCATGCTATCGCCCAGATGCCATTTCCCGGAAAGGGCGCAGGTATATCCGTTTTCCTTAAGCACATCCGTATAGGTCAGCATCCCCTCCAGATATTGGATGGGTTTTTCCTCACAAAGATAATAAGGATCCTCCCTGATTTCCTTCTTCAGGCCGTCCCGATCCAGATTGCCGGAGCGGATCCAGTCCTGTACGCCGTGCGCGGAAGGAATTCTCCCGGTCAGCAGGCTGGCCCGGGCAGGAGAGCAGACCGGGGAAGCGCAGAAGAAGTTTTCAAACCGATACCCCTGTGAAGCTATCCGATCCAGGTTGGGCGTATGGATGTCAGTATTTCCTGCGCAGCGCATGGCCCAGGCGCCCTGATCGTCCGTAAGAATAAAAAGAATGTTTGGTTTTTCCTGTTTCATTTTCTGTCGTTCCTTTCTTTCGGAATATTTTAAAATAACAGCAGACAGGAAGCGTCCGCTCCCTGCCTGCCATACATGTATGATTGAAAAATGGAAAGCTTATTTGCCAAGCTGTGTCGCTATTTCCTGCAACAGTGTTTCTGTGCCGTTATCCTCCAGGGCTTTCAGGAATTTGGGAATATTTTCTTCCGGATCCACCATACCGGATTCCAGAGCCTTGGCATACTCCTCAACTGTGCTCGTAAGAGCGGCAATTTCAGATTCCACAGGTGCATTGTCAAAGGTAAAGCCGTTATGAGGAGCAGTGACAGCCGAGTCGTTATATTCCATGAACATATCCATAATGTTTTCAGGATAGGAGATATCCCATTTCTGGTTAAACGGTGTGCCGAACTGCCAGCCGTAGGTGTAATCATAGCCATTATCCGCAGGATCAAGGGTTCCGCCCATGGTTCTGTCAACCTGATTGTCGCCAACTGCAGTATAATGCTCGCCTTCAATTCCGTGACGGATTAAGGTTCCCACATACTGGTCGGTATTGAGCAGATTAATGAATTCCAGCGCCTTTTCAGGATATTTGGAAGCGGAAGAGATGGCAAGCAGTCCGCCCATGGCATTTCTGGTTTCAAACAAAGGCTTCATCAGCGGAACAAAGGTTACGCCGTGTCCGGTTTTTGCTGCTTCTGATTCTGCGGCTCCCGGGGCATAGGAGATAACATAGGAGAACAGATTGCCGTTTTTGAAATCATTGTCTCTGTTAGCAGTGTCAGTATCGTAGTTTACAGGGTCTTTGGAAAGATAACCGTCATTATACCAGCCCCGCACCAGCTTACAGTAATCCATATATTCCTGGCTTGCATACTGATTAAAGATTTCATCCTCACCCTGGAAATTGCCGAATTCCTTTACGGGAGATGCGCCGGGCAGCTTGGGATCCCCTGTCAGACTTTCAAAAGGAGTGGTCAGGCTAAAGCTCAGGCCGCTGACGCCGATTACGTTCTTGCCTGCTGCCGCAGATTTTTCATGAACGGTCTTCAGTACTTCCGTATAATCCTCCATGGTTTTAACAGTGCTTAAATCAATCCCATATTCGTCAGCCATATCGGAATTTACGAAGAAGCCTGACTGCCAGCCCATTTCCTTATAGGAAGGCACCCCGAAGATTTTACCATCCACTGAAGCCGCCTGCCAGAGGGATTCCGGGATAAATTCATAAGTTTCCTTTGCATATTCCGGAAGGAGGGAGGAGATATCCATGAAGGCATCCTTTGCTGCAAACTGCAGATAGTTCGTGGTCCAGTTCGCAGTAAAGCAGATATCGAAATAATCACCGGAATTGATCAGTGTGGGCATTTTTTCTTTGTAGTCCGGATTGGCAATAACCGTATAATCGATTTCCACTCCGATTTTATCCCTGGTATACTCGTTCAGCTTTTCAATGACCTTATCTGTATCAGGAGCCACCGGATTGATGGACATATACCATTTCAGGGTGACGATCTCATCAGAAGAGGTCTCCTTTGACGCCGTGGTTTCCGCTGCCGTATCCGTTGCAGTGCTTTCAACAGATGCTTTCTCTCCGGCGGGTTCGCTGGATGCCGCAGGCGCAGGGCTGCTGCCACAGCCAGCCAGAAGAGCGGCAGCCAGAACAACGGAAAGACCTGTACTTAACAGTTTTTTCATTTTCATACTCATTTCCTCCATTTATCATAGTTTTTTGCAGTACCTTTATTTATAAAATGCATGAAGCATTCCATAAAACAGAATAGTTTTGCCGTATCAGCCTTTTACGCCGCCGATAGTAAGTCCTTTGACGAAATATTTCTGGAAAAAGGGATAGGCCAGCATTACCGGAAGAACCACCAGCACCGTCAGCGCCATACGTCCGCTGTCTGTAGGCGCGTTCTTTGCCATTTCCGCATATTCCAGGGCATTGGCAGAGGACTGGGTAAGAGCCTCCAGGCTGTTCTGCATACTCTGAAGCAGCGTTTGAATAGGGTATTTCTTTGTTTCAAAAATATAGAGCATACCCAGGAACCAGTCGTTCCAGTAAGCGATTACAGTAAACAGCCCTATGGTTGCGATGCCCGGCTTGGAAAGCGGCAGCACCACCCGAAGAAACGTTTTGAATTCCCCGGCCCCGTCAATATGGGCCGCTTCTATAATTTCCATAGGAATACTCTTAAAGAATGTACGCAGCACAATCACATAAAAGGCATTCAGCGACATGGGAAAAATCAGCGCCCACACCGAATCCCGGAGTCCCAGCAGCTGGGTGTTCACCATATAGCTGGGAACCAGCCCCCCGTTGAAAAGCATGGTGAAAAGCAGCAGAAACGTAAGTATTTTACCATAACGGTAATCCGGGCGGGAGAGCACATAAGAAAGCATCGTGGTCACAGCCAGGCTGAACAGCGTTCCAACAATCGTCACAAATATGGTAATTCCATAAGAACGGATAATCTGATCCCCCAGACGCAGGAAAAAGCGATAGGCGTTCAGGCTCAGCTGCGTAGGGAAAAAAGAGTAGCCATTCTGGAAAATACTCTGTTCACTGCTGAAGGAGACTACCACAACCAGAAGCACCGGAAGCACACACAGCAGGGCAAATACCGACAGAATGCAAAGCATCATCACATTGGCCTTTTTGCTGATAGCGTTGATTCTTTTTTCTTTATGATTTATAACCGATGATTTTGACATATCTGGCCTCCTTAAAATAATGCGCTGTCCTTGTCAATCTTACGGACAACGAAGTTCGAAGAAAGCACAAGCACGAAACCGATAAGAGACTGGTACAGGTTAGCCGCAGCAGCCATTCCGATATTCCCGTTTTCCTTCAGGGAACGGTATACATAGGTATCGATAACATTTGTCACCGGGAATAAGGGTCCTGAATTTCTTGGCAGCTGGTAGAACAAACCGAAATCCGCATAAAAAATCTTGCCGATTGCCAGAATCGTCAGAACAATCATCATACTTTTCAGAGAGGGCAGCGTGATATATTTAATCTGCTGCCATTTTGTCGCCCCGTCCATCAGCGCCGCTTCATAATAGTCATTGGAAATTCCCACAATAGAACCCAGATACATGACCGTGGAGTATCCAAGCGTCTTCCATATCTGGAAAACAATCAGGATAACAGGCCATGCCGATTTCTGGGAATACCAGGTGACATCCAGCCCGAAGGTCCGGTTGATAAACCCGTTGTCCACACTCAGGAAAGAATAAGCGATAAAGGAAACTACAACCCAGGACAGGAAATAGGGAGCCATAAATACTGTCTGGAATACCTTCGCCGTTTTCTTCTGATGCAGTTCATTGAGTACAATCGCCATTGTCACGGCCAGCACCAGATCCAGCACAATGAACAGCAGATTATAACCCAGTGTATTTCTTGTAATTATCCAGGCATCCTTCGTCTTAAAAAGATACTCAAAATTCTTCAGCCCGTTCCAGGCGCTTCCGAAAATCCCGTCCCGGATGTTATATTTCTTAAATGCCAGGATAATTCCGGATAAAGGAAGATATTTAAATAATACCATAAGTGCCACCCCGGGCAGCGCCATCAAAGTCAATGGCAGATTCTTCTTAAAATAGAACCATCGGCTCTTCTTATTCACATTCATTACCAACTGGCCTCCTTATTTCACTTCGCCTTCCATATCTTAATTTTAAAGGAAACCCAGGCCCGCCACAACGCGACTTTTTTTATGGGGAGTGGAGTTTTTTCAAAGATGCATGGCTGATGCCTTACGAAAAAACTCCGTCATAAGCCTGTCATCATAATTATCAGTAAAACTCCCGGATTCTCTCAAACCATACCCCTGCCGGATCTTCTGTTTCCTTCATAAACTCACTCATCCGATCCATCAGGCAACGTTTTATGCCTTCGTATTCCTTCTCATAACACACATTTTTGAGCATCCAGGGATCCTTGCCTAAATCATATAATTCTCCCCGTTCATTCTCATTAAAAGTAAACTGATATTCCAAATTCCTTACCATGCGCTGCCGCGCCGTATAAAAATGATAGTGATACTCCCCATAAATATACTTCCGGCCATTATCCGGCACTTCTCCCAGCATCAGGGGCACCAGGCTTTCTCCGTCCACTTTTTTGGGAGGCCTCATGCCGGCAAGTTCAAGTATGCTTGGCATCAGTTCCTGTAGCAGCACCAGGCTCTCATTATCTTTAGTCCCAAGTCCCTTCACTACCAAAGGGATCCTGTAGATTTCATCAAACGTAAAAGCGCCCTTTTCAATCAGCCGGTGCGCGCCCATGCAATCCCCGTGATCCGCGCTGTATATAATTATCGTATCCTCATACAGTCCGCATTCCTTCAGTTTCTCAACTATCATTCCCACACAGTCATCTATCAGCGTACAATGCCCGAAATATCTGGCGGCAATCTCCTGGAACCCCTTCCAGCCATAATCCGATAGCCCCCACATCTTCTCCGTCAGATAATATCCATACGGCTTATCATGGAAATCCTCGCAATAGCTGGGATGTTCCGGTATGTCCTCCGGCCGGTACATGGAATAGTAGGGTTCCGGTACAATACTCGGACTGTGCGGCCCCCAGAAATTACTCCAGATAAAGAAAGGCTGATCCTTATCCCTTGCCTTTTCGATCAGCCGGTTGGTTTCCTGCGCCACAAAATACTCTATTGTGCTCTCCACAGGCCCCTCGTGCCTGCAAAACATCTCCTGAATCTGAAGCGCCGGATTATTTCCCATAAATCCATGCGATACATCCACACCCTCAAACCCTTTTTCCTTCAGATACTCCGCATAATAATTGGGTGTATTCACCGGCGGAATATCAAATTTCAGGCTGGGAAATACCCTGCTTCCGGGAAACCCATAGCCCATAAAGGGAAGATTATCCTCAAAACCGCATTCCGCCGGTGTTTTCACCGGTGATACATGCCACTTTCCCACATAACCGCAATAGTACCCGGCAGAAGCCATACAATCCCCCAAAAGCGGCACGCCTTCCTTAATATCCGTATAATTATCTATCACTCCATGCCGGTGCGCATACAGCCCGGTCATCACACTGGCTCTGGAAGGTGCGCA
This sequence comes from Clostridium sp. KLE 1755, assembly GCF_000466465.2. Classification (NCBI taxonomy): domain Bacteria; kingdom Bacillati; phylum Bacillota; class Clostridia; order Eubacteriales; family Clostridiaceae; genus Clostridium; species Clostridium sp. KLE 1755. The sequence goes on along the minus strand of NZ_KE992763.1, from coordinate 60,884 downwards.
GATAGCAGAAGTACAGAACGCATTACGGAACTTCATTCCTTCCTCCGCAAGCCTGTCAATATGCGGAGTCCTGCAGATACAGTCCATCCCATAAGCGCTCACCGTATCCAGCCTCTGCTGATCCGACAAAAGCAACAGAATATTTTTTCTTTTTCCCATTCCCCAAAACCTCCTTTTCGGTATGCTTCCATTGTAGAAAAACGCGCCGGCCCCTACAATCAGATTCTTTTTAGAAAAGGTGTATTTTTTTCGATTCTCCTGTTAATCAATTGCACATCCCTCTTACCGGCTTTATAATAAATTCATCACCTGATAAGGAGGCGTTCCCCAATGCTGAAAATACTTTTGGTAGACGATGAAAAATACGCTATAGAAGGCCTCATATCCATGCTGGACTGGAACCGCTTCCAGGGTGAACTGACAGGCACGGCCTCTTCGGGAGAGGAAGCCGTCGCGCTCATGGAAACACTGATTCCGGATGTGATCATATCCGATATAAAAATGGGCGGCATGAACGGCATCGAGCTGGCCCGTATCGTCCATGAGAAAAATGAAAACATACAGATGATACTTCTTACCGCTCACGGTGAATTTGAGTTTGCCAGACAGGCCATCCAATATGGGGTAATTGATTACATACTCAAACCCATCACACGGGAAAAAATAGGGCAGCTCAATGATCTTCTTGCCCGTAAGCAGGAACAGCTTCTTCTCCAGCGCAAATCCTACCTTACAGTTTGGGATGATTCCTTAAAGCAACAGCTCCTGGAGGCGCTGAAAACCAATGATCGCGGTATATTGGATGAATTTTTCCAGTCGGCGCTATTTGCCGAGCTGATGAACGGGAATGACTGCAATCCCGTAGGCATCCAGCTTATCAATTATTTATACGCCTATCTGAATGACATGAATCTGGAGCAGCAGGCAATTTCCTATTCCAGGAATGAAACCATGGAAAATTTCCTGGATATGACCAGCCGCCAGGAAAAAATGGACTATATTATCACGAAATACTATGATCTGCTGACCAGCGTTTCCCAGCAGAAGAGCGCCCATACGGAGGCAATAGCCGCCTATGCCTTCCGTTATATCGGAGAGCATTACTGTGAACCGGATTTTAACCTGTCCGGCCTGTCCTATGCCATGCATGTATCCCTGTCCCACCTGAGCACTGTTTTCAAGCAGACGACGGGGAACAATCTGATCAGTTATGTTACCGAACTGCGTCTGGAAAAGGCCAGGGAGCTTCTTTCCGATATGCAGTATTCCATCTCTGAGGTAGCCGCACTTTCCGGCTACAGTGACGCCAAATACTTCGCCAAGCTGTTTAAAAAGAAAATGGGAAGCACTCCCAGCGAATACAGAAATCTGATTATACAGGGAGGTATTGATGGGAATTAGGAAAAAAATTTTCTATATCACTGCAGCCGTCATGCTATCCGTCCTGCTTGTTTCCTATGGGGTTATGTATCTGTACTTTTATCACGTTATGTTTGAGGAAACTGTAATCAGGCAGCGGGCCAGTGTGGAGCTGAACCGCCAGATGGCCGATAACTTTGTACAGTCCGTCTATCACACTGCCGTGCAGCTGGTCAGTGACAAGGCGTTGGGCGGTTATCTGAGCAATCCATGCACGGATCCTCTGGAAACAATACAGATGCGGGAGGCCGTCAAGACCCAGTTTGCGCATTACGCCACGCACCAGGTAATTGACAGCACCTATTATTACCGAAGTACCCTTTTTCTCTCTGACCTCCTCCCGATTGCGAAGACCTTTGAAAGCTATACCCTTGACAATAATCCCTATGCTGCCTCAAATGTGGTCTTTTCCGATACCAATGTACAGGAGGAGGAATGGTACAGGGAAACCGTAAAGCGTACCGTTCATGTATTTACGAATGAGTCTACAGATGAATTCTGCATTGCCCGAAAAATTATCAACACCTACTACATTGGTCCTTATGATTCCAACGGCACCGCAGTGATGGTGGTAAGCGTAGCGAAAAACCAGCTGGAAAACGTATTTTCCAGTATTCCTGTGACGGCCGGAAGTGGTTATGCCATTCTTGATGATGATGGGAAAAACCTGTACTGCAGCAGCACAGGCATCGGCTGCAACGTTTATGAATCTGCCTGGCAGGCCTCCGGCTGCGGGGAACAGGATGAGTTTACCTTAAGCCTGGACGGGGAAAAATACCTGGCCAGCAACTGCCAGGCCCAGTATGGCATACATCTGCTTTTTCTTACTCCAAACAGCGATATCACCGCCAGCGTAAAGCCCCTGATGGCTACCTACAGCCTGATTTTCGCAGGAATTTCCCTGGTTCTCCTGCTTGCCATTTACATCCTCACCGGCCGCTTAAGCCGCCCTCTGATCCGTCTTTCCGCCGCAATCGGAGAGGTGCGCGACACCAGGAATTATGATAAGGAAAAGCTGCACGTATCCAATGAAAAGGAGCTTGTCATACTGGAAAAAAGCTTCGGCCAGCTCATTGACAATGTCAACCGGCTGATTGAAGACATCCGCATTCAGGATGAAAAGGAAAAACGGTCACAGCTGCGCGCCCTGCAGGCCCAAATCAACCCTCATTTTATTTTTAATGCGATGGATATGGTGAACTGGCTCGCTTTATCCCGAAACTGTGATGATATCGCCAGTATCGTTTCCTCCATCGCCAATATGATGCGCTACAGCATCACCAATGCGGACGGCATGGTTGCCATTTCCCAGGAAATCGCCAATATCCGGGAATTTATCTCCGTTTACCAGCTGCGCCATAACAACCGGCTGCACCTGGATACTTCCGTTGACAACGAGGATATCAGCATTCCCAAATTTACCCTGCAGCCGCTTGTGGAAAATTCCGTGCGCCATGCCAAAACGGTGGATGGGGAGGATCTGTGCATTGACATACACGCCTGGAAGGAAGGCCGTACGGCGCTGATAGAGGTCCATGACAATGGCAGAGGCTGTGACGCACAGGAACTGAACCGCCACATACGTTATGAAAAAACAACGCTGCAGGTTTCCAGCGGCTTTGGCATCCGTAATGTAAATGAACGGATCGCGCTCTGGTATCACGGAGGAAGCGGCCTGATTTTCCGGAATGAGGAGGATGGGAGCCTGACAGTACGCATTATACTGGATATCACACAGGAAAAAGAAAATCCTGACAAAAGCAGTTTGCCCGGGGAAACGGGCGGAAAGGCAGAAAAATGAAAAAAGAAATTGTAACCAACGGCGTGCATACCTACACAGCCGCCGAGCAGTATGTGCCTCCGAAGGAGCCTGAAGTACAGGCGCATGTAAAATGGTTTATGGGGCTGAAGCTGGGCTTTATGATGCACTGGGCGCCGGGCTGCCAGCTGGGAACCATGGAATCCTGGCCCCTGTCAGACGGCGATGCTTCCTGGTCACAGGCGGATGTGGACTGGACCGATATTGAAACCTTCAAGCAGCAGTATATCAATGCCAACAAAACCTTCAATCCTGTAAAATTCCGTCCGGATAAATGGGCGCAGCTGGCTGAGGAATGCGGTTTCAAATACCTTCTTTTCACCACCAAGCACCATGACGGCTTCTGTATGTTTGATACTGCGACCACCGATTATAAGATTACCGATCCTTCCTGTCCCTTCCATACAAGTCCTTATGCCGATATCACGCGCAGCCTGTATGAAGAATTCAGGAAAAGGGGAATGGCCATTTCCGTTTATTTTTCCAAACCCGACTGGCACTGTGATGATTACTGGCATCGTGATTTCGGAACAGCGCCCACAAGAAATGTGAACTATTCCATTCAGGAATACCCGCAGCTGTGGGACCGCTTTGTATCCTATACGCACAGGCAGTTGGAGGAGCTTGGCACCGATTATGGAAAAATTGACTGTCTCTGGCTGGACGGAGGCTGGGTTAACAAGGATAACCTTAATCAGGATATCCGCCTGGGGGAAATCGTGGAGAAGCTTAGAAAAGGCCCGCAGCCTCACCTCATTGTCTGTGACAGGACGGTGGGCGGAGAATACGAAAACATTGTAACCCCTGAAAAACAGGTGCCGGAGGAGCCGCTTTTTATCCCCTGGGAAACCTGCACCACAGTAGGAGAGAAATTCTCCTTTCATTATACGGATCACTTCAAATCCGGCAGGCAGCTTGTCCATCTTCTTTTGGACATCGTCTCCAAAGGCGGCAACCTGGCCCTGAACCTGGCTCCGCAGCCGGACGGCGAGCTTCCTGCCGGGGCTGTGGCTTCACTGCGCGATATGGGCAGATGGCTCAGGATGCATGGAGAGGGCATTTATGAAACCGATATTATCAAACCCTATTTTGAAAGAAATGTGAAATACACTGCCAAAAATAATATCCGATATGCTTTTTATCTCTACGATGACTGCGTCCGTCTGCCCCTGCGCGTATACCTTACTGCCACTGAAGACATAAAGAGTGTCAGGCTGATGAGAACCGGCCAGGAAATTCCTTTTAAAAAACAAGGCAGCCAGCTCCTCCTGGATACTACAGACGTAGACAGAAACTCTGCCTTTTATGCAGACTGCTTTATCCTGGAAGCTATGCCGTAATATAACAAAAATGACAGCTGCAAATAAGTAATGTATCAAACTCCCAACATAAATACATTCTCCCGGAAGCATACTAAGCTTGTCGGAGGATGTATTTTTTTGTGGTAAAAAGACCCTTTTTTACTTAAAAAAAATACAGATTCCGGCGGCATGAAGCTACGAACTCCATGTCATTTTATGCAACAGAAAGGAGTTTTACAATGGATAAAAACGGTAACCAGCTTGCTATTGCAAGCATTCCCTGCCAGAAGTGGAAATCAGTCTATGAACCTGCGGCGGCATTGAGAAAAGGAACCATTTTCCCGGAGCTGAACCTGCCATTTTTTATGGCTGACGACACAGAGGAAATCCCCGCGGGCCAGGGTTTTGACAACGGCGCTGAAGAAAAAAGTACGCAACAGGAGGAAAGAGAACAGCTGCTTTCCAAAATTGACGAAGCCGGCTTTGTGGTAAATGACCTGACACTGTATCTGGATACCCACGAAGAAGATGAGGAAGCCCTCCGCATGTTTGAGGAATATTCCAACCGTAAAGTGCAGCTGACAAAGGAATTCGCGCAGAAATTTTACCCGCTTTCCGAAGCAGCCATGGTCCTTTGCGGCAAGGAAATGAAAAAATTCAGCTGGACAGACGGTCCGGCCCCCTGGGAAGGAGCGTGTGTATAAATGTGGGCATATGAAAAAAGACTGCAGTACCCCGTAAAAATTACCAAAACCTGTCCGAAAACAGCACAGCTGATCATCAGCCAGTACGGAGGGCCGGACGGTGAGCTGTCCGCCTCCATGCGTTACCTGGCGCAGCGTTATTCCATGCCGGTAAAGGAAGTGGGCGGCCTTCTTACAGATATTGGTACAGAAGAGCTTGCGCATATGGAAATCATCTGCGCCATGGTTTACCAGCTGACGAAGCACCTGACCGTAGAGCAGGCACAGGAAGCCGGCTTTGACGCATATTATATCGATCACACCGCGGCCCTTTGGCCCCAGGCCGCCGCAGGCGTCCCCTTTACAGCACTTGAGTTTCAGTCCAAGGGCGATGCCATTGCGGACCTTACAGAAGACCTGGCGGCAGAACAGAAGGCCAGGACCGTATATGACAACCTGCTGCGCATGATTACCGATCCGGAAGTCAGGGAACCTCTGAAATTCCTGCGTACCAGGGAAATCGTCCATTTCCAGAGATTCGGTGAAGCGCTGGAAAAAACAAAGGATAAACTGGATCCCAAAAACTTTTATTATTTCAATCCTGAATTTGATAAAGAAATGAAGGATAAGAGCAAATTTAAGCTTTAACCCTCGCACCATATCCGGTAAAGGGGCCGCCTGCAAGCATCAGATGAACGCTGCAGGCGGTCCCTTTTTTCACCAGCCGAAAATGCAGCCTTTATCCTGCCAGACAGCCTGTACGGGACCACTTGGAGCATGAAATTACTTGGATTATGGAACCACTTCAATTATGGATCCGCTTCGATAGACGGGCTTACCGGTTTATGATAAAATATTGACAAACAGTGAAACAGGAGGGGCATTACATGAATATGGATTTTGTAAATTTAACACCGGAAAACCTTGCCAACGAGCATTTATGCTGTATCATCCGCAGTAAAAAGCCGCACCAGGGGGTGGAGGCAAAACGGCAATGGCTTTCGGATCGGCTGGCGGAGGGCCATGTATTCAGAAAATTGAATGAAAAGGCCACGGTTTTTATTGAATATGCCCCTCTTGAAACTGCCTGGGTACCCATTATCGGTGACAATTATTATTACCTGTATTGCCTGTGGGTATCCGGCAGCTGCAAGGGGAAAGGGTATGGGAAAGCCCTGATGGAATATTGTATTGCAGATGCCAGGGAAAAGGGAAAATCCGGCATTTGTATGCTGGGGGCCAAAAAACAAAAGGGCTGGCTTTCCGATCAGGCGTTTGCGAAAAAATATGGCTTTAAGGTGGCTGACACCACCGAAAACGGATATGAACTGCTTGCCCTTTCCTTTGACGGAACCATGCCGGAATTCACTCCCAGGGCCAAAAGCTCCAGAATCGAAAATAAAGAGCTGACAATCTTTTATGATATGCAATGTCCGTTTATACCGCAGTATATCGAAAGGATAGGAGATTACTGTGAAACAAATCATATCCCTGTTTCTTTCATCCGGGTGGACTCACTCCGGAAAGCAAAAGACCTGCCCTGTGTATTTAATAACTGGGGCATTTTTTACAATGGGATTTTTGAGACAGTGAACCTGACAGATGCTGCCGGCATACAGAGAATACTTAAAAATAATGCCTGAGCAGCTTTTTTCAATTTAAAACAGCTATATAGTTAACATAATTTATTTATGTAACCTTAATACAATCTTATAAGGATATGAAGTTAACATAATATATTTATGTTAACTTCATGTAAAATGACAAAATTAGGATCCGGCAGACTGACATGCAATTCTTTATCAGGGGAATACTAATCTCAGATAAAATTCACCCCAGCATTCCACATTGGAGAAAATTCATGAAAAGTAAAAAGCCCGGTCTGTTATATGTCCTGTTCAGCTTCAGCACCGCCTGCGCCATGCTTTATCTGTTGGGAGCCCATGCGCTGAGAAAAAGTCTGCTGTATTTTCGCGTTATCTATTGAAAACCGCGTCTTTTTCTGTGCGTGTTCAAAGCTTCGTCAGCTGGCTGTATAAATCATATTCCGCGTCATGCAGCGCCCTGATTTCTTCAGATATATGGAGCAGGAGACTGCTATGCCCATCTTCAGACACCTCCCACAGTTCATTTGCCACAATATCCCACTCCTCTGCAATTTCAAAGAAGCGTGAGCCAATCGTCCGGATACGGCTGTTTTCAAGCAGTTCTGCCGCCTCAAGCAAAAATCCGCCGTACATTTTTCTGAAAATCCCGCCGCCGGTCCCCCCATCCGCACTTATCTGAAAATAGTTGGTTATTGCCGCTGTCCGCAGCTTTGCCGCATCGAAGGAACCCCATTTTATAATTTCCTTCCCAAATTTTTCAATACCGCAGATTCCCTTCAGCCTGGCCTGGGGATTTAACATTTTATCACACACTGCCATGATAGCCTGACGAATTCCTGCATTATCCGCATTTTTAAAATTACTGAAATCAAACATGATATACTTATTATTCGCAGGAAAAGGCCGGAAGGCGCTGGCACGGGCCAGTTCCATCTGTTCATAGCTCACCATATGATAAGCTTCCGCAATCATTCCCCCGGGAGTCCTGACCGGGAAGTCCGGGTTATCACGATCACTGACGTAAAAGCAGCCCTGTTCGTCATCATAGCCGAACAAAACAACGGCATGGCCGCCGAAATGGCTGTCCGGATCCAAGGACATATACGGAAGATATGGCATATCCGCATATATAAGTACCGGCTGGTTGTCATCAATCATTTTCCTGGCCGCTTCAAAGCTCTTGTTGTTATCGCGTCCTTTCCTGAATTTCATCCCCACCCCAAGGCGTTTCGATAATATCCCCTCAAATTCCATTATTTTCGAACGCCCCGATACCATCGGCGAATGGGCCATATTTATGTATGCAAAGTCAAGGCCTTCGCCAAGCCCGAACAGCATTTCCTCCGATAAAGGATGCCCATAGAAATTAAAGATTTGTTTCATTGCGTTGGTGATGCAGTGCATGCCGCCTGCAGGCTGAAAATTATCCACTGTTTTTTTCATTCCTGTTCCCGCTTTCTGTAATGAATACCGGCATTTATTTCCAGATCCGCCGTCTTGATTTTGGTTGCTGAATACAGCATAACGCCTCCTCTGCGGGGGAAGGTCAAGGGGCATTTGGTTTATCAGGTGTACATTGACGCAGGCCGGCCCTCATTATATAATCAGGTTGAAAAACAGGAAAATGGCCGATGTTATGGGAGGGATAAGGATGGATTTTTATAAAAGACTGGCGCTGGTTGGTTCACAGATTCCCTGTGGGAAAGTGGCTACCTATGGGCAGCTGGCGCTTTTATGCGGCCGGCCGCGCAATTCCAGACAGGTAGGCTACGCCCTGAACAGAGGGCTTGCCGGTGATCTTCCGGCGCACCGCATTGTTAATTCCCAGGGGATTCTTTCCGGTTCCCCCGCCTTCGATACGCCGGATATGCAGCGGCTTCTATTGGAAAAGGAAGGTGTCCCGGTAAAGGATAACAGAGTGGATTTGAAAAAATATGCCTGGGACAATACCATGGAGGATGCGCTTTATTTGAAAACATGCTTTGAAGAACAGGGAATATAAAAACGTATCCCAGCGCAGGAAAAAGCATCCGCATATATAAGTACCGGCTGGTTGTCTGGCATTTCCTGCGCCGGCATATTATTTTACCCCAGATGAATTGCGCCCTGACTGCGGATTGTGATGGGAAAAACATTGTCACATCCCGCATAAGCGGAAATATATTCCCTGTATACATCGGCAGCTTCCCGGGGAAGGATGCACATGATGACACCGCCAAAGCCTCCTCCATGTATCCGGCAGGCCCCTTTTCCGATTTTGGCCAGAAACAGCTCTGTAAGAGCGAGCATTACGCTCACGCTTTGCTCTGCCGGCTCAGAAGGGACACAGCAATTCTGAAGATATTTCCAGGAAGAATTGCCTGACTGGCAGACAAGAGAAAGGAAACCGGGAATATTGCCTTGACCAAGCGCTTCCCTGGCGTCGTCAACCCGTCTGTTTTCTTCAAAAAAATGGATGGCTCGCAGCAGGCTGCGGTCACCGCAGGTTTGCCGGACAGCCGATGCTTCCTGCAGGAGCGATTCCAGGCTGGTATCAGACAGCTGCCGTTTTCCAAGACAGGAAGCTGCCTTTTTCATCTCCGAAGGGATTTCCGAGTATTCCCGGCTCAGGTTTCCGTGGCCTTTTCCGGTATTTACCAGGATGATTTGATAGCCCTCCTGTTCCAGCGGGAGAGTGAGTTTTTCCACCACCGGATTCTCCTTATCTGAAAAATCAAGGAAGACCGCTCCGCCCACCGCACAAGCCAGCTGATCCATCAGCCCGGACTGCTTTTTCCAGTAATGATGCTCCGCATACTGCCCGATTTTTGCATAGTCAAGGCAGGACATACGGCCTTCATTGAAGAAATGATTGATAATGGCGCAAATCAGCATTTCAAAGGAAGCGGAAGAGCTGACGCCGGCCGCGCTGATCACCTCAGTGGAAATACAGGCATAAAAGCCTTCTACCTTAAAACCAAGGGAACGGCACCCCCGGAAAATACCTGCCAGCAGGGAAAGGGTTCCGTCCCCCTCCGGTACTGCATCCAGATGTCCCAAATCAAAAACAAAGGGCTGTGAAAAGCCCTGGCTTCGCACAATGACACACTCGGAATGATTCGGCCAGGCAGCAGCGATGGTATCCATCCCAATACTGGCCGCAAGCACCTTGCCTCCATTATGGTCCGTATGGTTCCCTATTATTTCCGTTCTTCCCGGAGCAGTAAAATATTCGGCTCCCTCCGCATTAAATTCTGTTTTCAGCTGCCGTTCAAGCACAGTGAAGCGGGCAAGGCTCCGGGTTCCTTCGCCATAAACAGCATAGAGCATTTCCTTCAGACTTTCCTTTGATTTACACATTTTTTTCTTTCCTTTCCGTTTTTATCCGGGCGCCCTTTACAGTTATTATTATAGCGGTTTTAGCTATGTACTCCTTAAAAATTCTGCGCATTATAAGGAATATATTGCGCAGAATGTAAAATAGTAATTGCATAGTCAGTCTGATAATGCTATCCTTCTTATAAGAAGGTTGTAAGCAGGGAATGTGGGCAGATTGCAGAAGGAACAGTCCCTTACACGGACAGGAGAGCAGATGGACAGGCAGGAAGAAAAAACACAGATAATCACCAACCCCTCCGGCCGGGAATTAAAGGAGCACGGAAGCTATCGATTTCCTTTCCTGGTCAGCAGGGAAAGGCTTTCCCGCTATGAGACAGGCTCTTTTCTCTGGCACTGGCATACGGAAATTGAATTTACGCTGGTAACGGACGGATGCATGATTTATCAGATAAATGACAGCAGCATCAGCCTGAATGAAGGAGACGCCCTGTTCGGCAATTCAGGAACGCTCCATTCGGCGCACAGAGCGGATGAAGGAGACTGCCGCTACATTTCCATTACCTTTTCTCCCAGGCTGCTCTATGGCTATGAAGGCAGCCTGCTCCAGGAAAAGTATGTGGAACCTCTGATCCATAATTCCGGCCTGGCTTTTCTGCATTTTCACAGGAAAGAATTTTTTCACGGCAAAGAAAATTATTATGGCAAAGAAAGCTTTAACAGCGAAGAGAGCTGGCATGGGGAGGTAATAGAAGGCCTCCGGCATATTACCGCCGTATATGAAGAAAAGAAGCCCTTATATGAACTGCGCCTGCAGGAGGAGCTGCTTCACATCTGGAGACTGATGCTGGAGCACTGCTGCCTGGACAGAGCCTGTAACAGTAATGGAAGGGATGAAAAAAATTATGAAAGAATCCGCAGAATGATTACCTTCATCCAGGAAAATTACCAGCAGAAGCTGGAGCTGGATGATATCGCCCGGCATGTGCACCTGTGCAAAAGTGAATGCTGCCGCATTTTCAAACGATATATGAAGGAATCTCTGTTTGACTATTTACTGAAGTACAGAATTGAACAGAGCCTCCCTGACATTCTGGCAGGAGAGGAGAGTCTCACGGAAATTGCCCTGCATTCAGGTTTTGCGGATTCCAACTATTTTTCCAAAGTTTTTCACAGGCTGAAGGGCTGTTCTCCCCGGGATTACCGCAAAAAAATCTATCATTTTAAATCAGTTCCAGAAAAATCAGATCCAGAAAAGGAGATACCATGGACGACAATATAATGCAATTTGCCAACAGAACAGAATTCAGGGCCTGGCTGGAGGAAAACTGCCAGACAGCCAGCGGCATATGGCTGCTGTTTGGCAAAGCGGGCGGCCCTGAAACGCTGACGGCCGGCGAGGCTCTTGAAGAAGCACTTTGCTTTGGCTGGATTGACGGTCAGATGCAGAGAATTGACGATAAGAGTTATAAAAAATATTTTTCCGCACGCAGGGCAAACAGCAAATGGTCAGAAAAAAATAAGGCTCTGGTCCAAAAACTTGAAGCCCAGGGCATTATGACAGATTATGGCAGGATAAAAATTGCGCAGGCCAGGGAAAACGGGCAATGGAATGCCAGAAAGCCGCCGGAGATTACCGAGGAGCAAATAGCCTTAGTATCCGGCCTCCTTTCAAGATTTGAACCCGCCCATACGAATTTTATGGCAATGCCTCCTTCTGTTAAAAAGACCTATACACGTGCCTGGCTGGATGCCAAAACAGATGCCGGCCGTGAAAAAAGACTGGCCTGGATGGTTGAACGGCTGAATAAAAACCTGAAGCCCATGTAAACAGGGATGCCTGGTGCCTGTCATTTCTCCTGTAATACGTGGACTGCATTTTTAGCTTTTGTTCTTTTAAATGATAAGTTACCCGGACAGATTAAATTTGATGAATTAGTGAAAATTTTATTGAACTAATAGCGAAATATAGATCCTTGATAATTGAATATTGATGGTTTAAAGCTTATAATGATGATAAAAATATGCATGGAGGTACATATGAAAGAATTAAAAAATGATGAGTTGATATCATTATACATGGCATATGAAAGTGAATGAGAGTATAGAGATTCTTCTATATGGAATATTGTAACAAAAATGTTTGTAGTTACATTGACCGCCATTTTAATTCCGTTTTTATATAAAGAATATTGTGGAAATTATGTACCTCTCATTATTTTTCCTGTTGCAGGTATTATAATGGCTTCATTTACTTTTTTTATGCTTTTAGGTATTCTAACAATAATTGTTTTAATGCTTCCTAAAAAATAAGTTAGTCAACCATCAATATTTGATGGTTGTTTTTTTGTGCGTTGCATGGCTAAACTGAAATTTAGATGGGAGAATATTTATGGTAGGAAAATATAAAGTAATTACATTATGTGGAAGCACAATATTCAAAAAGAGTTTATGGAAACGCAAAAACTTTTAACATTACAAGGATATATTGTTATATCTGTTGGTTTATTTGGACATTCAGGAGATGAAGAGGTCTGGGAAGGTATGGATGAAAATACATTGACTCAGACAAAAGTCATGCTTGACGATATGCATAAAAGAAAAATTGATATGGCAGATGAAATTTATGTAATTAATGTTGGTGGATATATTAGTGAATCAACTAAATCTGAGATTAAATACGCCAAAGAACAGAAAAAGCGTGTAAAGTATTTGAAGCATCCTTTAATTGGAAAAAATATTCAAATTAACAAAAATGAAGAAATAAGAATTATCACAAATGTAACGAAACATGAGGGGGCTCCAGATACTGGAGCCCCTTTTTGTTGGCTTTAGGCAGCTGAAAGAGGCAGCGACTGCTTTGTAGGACGGCATATAAGCCAGGATTTTCATTGTAGTGATGAATTCGAAGAGTCATGCAGCTATTCAATTCCCCATTTCATGAGCCGATGATTCCGAAGATCCGTGATGAGGACATTCAAAGGGCAGAAACAGATATTGCCATTTATGTGATTGCCCGTAATGCCGGAGAGGGAAAAGACCGCCAGCTATGAGAATGTCATTGTCATTCTAAATGTCTGCGGAGTAATCGATACGAAGTATCTAAGACAGCAGCCGGGGATCGGGGCAGTGCTTCTGATGAGTCAGTCCGGAAGTATCGGAGGATATGCACTGGCGGACGTATTGACCGGAAAGGTGTCACCGAGAGGTCACCTGACAACTACATGGGCCAAACAATACCGAGACTATCCGGGGCGGAGTCATATAGTTTTTTAGATGATGAGTTCTACCGGGAAGGAATCTATGTGGGGTACCGGTATTTGACACATTTAATGTTACTCCGGCCTATCCGTTTGGATATGGAAAGGTAAGCCATAGTCATTTTCTTATACAGAGTTTGAACTTGCTGTGGAAAAGGTTACGGCATCTGCACAGAATGTTTCGGTAACGGTAAAAGTCACAAACGTCGGGAAGAAATTGCAGGTCGCGAGGTTGTACAGGTCTATTATTCCGCCCCCAAAAGAATGCTGGAGAAACCTTACCAGGAACTGGCGGCATACGGAAAGAACGGCGTGCTTGCCCCGGGGCAAAGTGAGGAGCTGCAGATTACATATCCGCTAAAGACAATGGCTTCTTACGATTCTGAACGTTCCATGTACATTCTGGAAGCTGAGGAATATTTTATCCGGGTGGGAAGTCATTCACGGGATACCAGCATTGCAGCGGCAATAAGGCTGGATGAAGAAGCAGTTACCGTGGCTGCCAAAGACTTACTGCCCCTTCAGGAAGACTTGCGGGAGCTGAAGTCAGAGGGCATTGTGCCTTATAGTTATCAGGAAGAGGCGCAGGAGAAGGACGCAGCAGTCAGGATTCCGGTCTCGGCGAAAGAGATTGATAAGCAGGTGTATGTCTATCAAAAGGAAAATAACCGGATGCATACAAACACACATGTAAGTGAGCGTACGGTCCGTGAAATATATTTGAAAGGATTTGAAATTGCCGTAAAAATTAGTATCCAAAACAGCTAAAAGTTACGATAATTATGGCGGTATTCATCTAATGTCACCTGATATTTCTTCTTAAACTGACGATAAAAAGCAGTGCGGTTTTCAAAGCCGAGCCGGTGAATGATCGCAGAAGCGCTCAGATCAGTATTTAACAACAGGCTTGCAGCTTCCCGCAGGCAGACATTCCGGATATAATCAGCGAGGGTCTGCCCGGTCTGCTTATAGAAGATCTGGCTGATGTAATCGCCATTATAGTTCAGGGCATCAGCCAATTCACTTCTGCTGACCTTTCTCTTTTGAAGATTGATGTAAGTGACGGTATCCTCAAACAAATTTTGCTCCCGAATCGCTTTCAGCCGGACATAGGAGTGGGTATACTCAATCGGCGACTGCAAATGAAATAGAAGTCGTTTCAGGCTGCCGGAAACAATATCTTCATAACCGGGGGCTTTGTCTTTGGATTCGCTTACAATCCGATAGATAAGCTGCTCCATGCCATTTGAAATACCCTCATCCGGTGCGGGCATCGGAGTAAAATCAATATAATCTTTACGGTCTTTCTGATCAGCCTGAATATTTTGGCTGAGAAACCAGGGAAGGCCGTCTTTTTGTGTATCCAAAAATAGATGCTTGGTCAGAGCAGACAGGTATTGGGGGGAGAAATTGAGGTAGACCGCCAGAAAGGCGCTGCGGTACTCTTCCACATGGCGGGCATTGCAGTTGATCAGACAAGCCTCTCCGCTCTCATACCGATGATGGCTCCCCTCAATCATAATATCCAAATGCCCATCTAAAATATAAAATAGTTCGAAGTAGTCGTGTTTATGCAGGCGGCTTAACTGCCTGGTGTCAACCGCAATGGAGAAGGCCGTTTCTGCCCCTATAAAGGCGAAGAGATAAGGTGCGTCGGGCGTATAGTCAATGATGGTCAGGCTGAAAGGCGAGTTCATCGTATAAAGGTCATATGATTCCTGTTTTTCGGGATTAAAGGGCAGGAGTTGGAGAAAATCACGGTTTTTATGATGCGATTTGGCTTCTACTTGTAAGGCTGAAACGAGTTTTTTTAATTCTATTTTGTAATCAACAGACATTTTTGACCTCCTAAGATATACGGAAATAATACAGCTTAATTTTTTGAACTACGGAAGAAACATTGAAGAGGACCGTAGAAATCATTAAAATCATGTTAAGAGTTATAGATATTTTATCATGAATGAACAGGTGTATCAACCACAACAGTGGGAAGTTGCAGCTGGAAGGTAATGAAAATGATACAAGATACAAGTGAAGGAGGAAATAGAGATGATCAAAATCCCATTTAGTCTGGGCTGGGAACGGGCAATCGGACAATCAAAAGAATTTTGGCTGGGGAATGATAATCCCAGAGTCAAGGTGGATCTCCCCGATGATTTTATTATTAACCAACCAAGGACGGCAGAAGCAGTTGGCGGAGCTTCCACAGGATATTTTACGGGCGGCCGCGCGGTTTATACAAAATGCTTTGAGGCACCGGCCGAGTGGAGCGATAAGACGGTGGTGCTGGATATTGACGGTGCATACATGAATGCGGAAGTGACAATGAATGGGGAAGCCTTGGGTGTGCACCCATATGGATATACACCATGGCAGCTTGACTTGAAGGACGCAATCATTCCGGGTGAAAAAAATGAGCTGGAAGTGGTCACGAGGTGCATTCAGCCGAATTCACGCTGGTATTCCGGCGGCGGATTATACCGGGAAGTCAGTTTATGGATCGGTGAGGCATGTCATATCCGGCCGTGGGATATTGCGGTGACAACCGCCAAAGTGCGTGATTCCCATGCGGTGATACATATAGAAGCGGTAGTGACAAATGAATCAGAAAAGGATGCTCAGGGAACTTTACAGATCAGGGTGGGAGAGACAAAAGCCTCATTACCGGTGAAGGTGGCCGCCGGCAGTACACGAAAAATGGAATCGGATATCGAAGTGGTGGGACCTGTGCTTTGGTCAGCCGAGTCTCCGCATTTGTATCATCTGGAACTGGAATTGCAGACAAATCTCGGCACCGACCACAGCGAGCTGCCGGTGGGAATCCGTAAGATCGAGATCGATGCAAAGAACGGTATGCGCGTAAACGGTCAGCCGGTAAAATTGTTGGGCGGATGCATTCACCATGATAATACGCTGCTGGGTGCAGCGGCCTTTCCGCGGGCGGAAGAACGTAAGATTGAACTGCTTAAAACCGCCGGATATAATGCGGTCCGGTGTTCGCATAATCCGCCTTCCGAAGCCCTGCTGAATGCCTGCGACCGGCTGGGGATGTATGTGATCGACGAAACCTTTGACTGTTGGCGGGTCGGGAAGAACGATCAGGATTACCATCTGTACTTTGATGAGTGGTGGCAGCGGGATACTGAAGCGATGGTACGGCGTGACCGCAATCATCCATCGGTATTCTGCTGGTCGGTTGGCAATGAACTGGTGGAAGCCGGCGGCATGAGTAAAGGCGTGGAGCTGGCCGGGATGCAGGCAGACTTCGTACGGAGCCTGGATCCGGACCGACCGGTCATGGCAGCCTTCCACAGCATGATCAAAACAAAGCGTGAGAAGGATAAGCCGCCCCGCATGCCGTTTGCAGCAGCCAGCCAAAAGAATGATTCAGAAAAAGGCGGCAGTGAAGAGGTTATGAAGCGGATGGCTGATCCGGCTGTATTTGAAAAAATGATCGAAAACATCGCGACCAATAATATGGGCGATGGGTTTGTAAACGGCGAAGACGTCTGGGGCGAAATCTCAGAAGACTGTGCGGCTATGTTGGATATCGTTGGTTACAATTATCTGCCCAAACGATACACAGCCGATGCAAAAAAATATCCGGACCGAATCATCTGCGCCAGTGAAACACATGCCAATAATACGTATGATTATTATCAGGCGATGATGGAAAACAGCAATGTAATCGGTGATTTTATCTGGACGGCATACGATAATCTGGGCGAAGCCGGTGCTGGCCGGGTCCTGCGGAGCGTGCAGGATATGGCGAGCGGGATGCTGGGAGCCTGGCCGTGGCTCAGCTGTTATCAGGGAGATTTTGATCTGGATGGCAATCGCAGGCCCCAAAGCTATTACCGGAAGGTGATGTGGCAGAAAGACGATGGCATTCATCTTTTTGCCAAGCCGCCGCAGTATACCGGGAGAAAGTCTCAGGGGTTGGGATGGCAGTGGAGTGATGTCTGGAAAAGCTGGACCTGGCCGGAAGCCTACATCGGGAAAGATATCGATGTAGAATGTTATGCGGACTGTGATACGGTTGAATTCATTTTAAATGATGAGGTGGTGGGAACCGCTCCGGTGACACGTTTTAAAGCGGAGTTTACGTTACCTTATCAGCCGGGGACACTCAAAGTGATTGCGCACAAAGAGGGAAGAATAACCGCCGAAGATACACTCATTACCGCGGGTGAACCGAAAGGAATCCGATTGATACCGGACCGAAAGGAGATCCGGGCAGATGGTATGGATCTGTGTTTCGTTAAGGTCTGCCTGGTCGACGGTGAAGGTGAGATCGTTCCGACCGATGACCTGGAGGTGACAGCGGATGTGGAAGGCGGCAACCTGGCGGGATTTGGTTCAGGAAATCCCTGTACCGATGAAAACTATGGTACCGGGAAACGAAAACTCTGGAAAGGGCAGGGGCTGATCTGTCTGCGGGCACCGATGGAACCTGGAAAAATAACTTTAAAAGTGACGGGTAAAGGGTTTGAAGAAGAGCTGGAAATCAGATGTAGCTAAGTGAAAAAAGGAGGCAGGATATTATGGAAGGAATGAAACAGTTTATGCTGGGGGCATCAACAGCAGCCTATCAGGTGGAGGGAAATAATGTCCAGAGTGATTTCTGGGTAATGGAACAATTGGAGCACAGTTCATTCAAGGAACGCTCCGGTGATGCGGTAGATCACTATCATCGTTATGAAGAGGATATTAAGCTGATGAAAGCAGCCGGCCTGAATGCTTACCGTTTCTCCATCGAATGGGCTAGGGTCGAACCGGAGAAGGGAAGATACTGTGAAGCGGAAATCAACCATTACCGTGAGGTTCTGGCGTGCTGCCAGGCCAATGGAATTACACCGGTTGTTACCATGCACCATTTTTCTTCACCTCAGTGGCTGATCAAAGAAGGGGGCTGGGAGTCGGAAAAGGTGGTTGCATATTTTCGGGATTACTGCGCTTATGTCGCGGCGCAGCTGGGGGATCAGATGAAATATATCTGTACCATAAATGAAGCGAACATGCGCCTGCAAATGACTTCGGTCATGCGGACCTTTGCTAAGAATATGGGCATCAATCTGCAGATCGGTGTGAATCTGGAGCTGCCGGAACAGTTTATGGTGGGACGAAGAGAGGCTTGTGCGGCTTTTGGTGGTGTGGCAGCGGTGAATACCTTCCTGGATCCATGTACGGAAGCGGGCGATCTTTTGATCATGCAGGCTCATGAAGCGGCCCGGGATGCGATGAAAGCAAAATGCCCGCATCTGGCCATCGGTATTACCCTTTCATTGCATGACATCCAGCCGGTCGAAGGCGGGGAAGAGGTTGCCAGGCAGCACTGGGCGGAGGAATTTACCCATTATCTTCCGTATCTGCAAAAGGATGATTTTTTCGGACTGCAGAACTACACCAGAACGCTGGTCAATGCTGAGGGTGAGCTGCCGGCACCGGAGCATGCCAAGCGGACCCAGATGGAGTATGAGTTCTATCCGCAGGCACTTGAGCATGTGATTCGCAGGGTACACAGTGAGCTTAAAATTCCGATTCTGATTACCGAGAATGGAATCGCAACACTTGATGATACGGAACGGGTCGCATTTATCGAAGAAGTACTTGGTGGAGTCAAACGTTGCCTTCAGGATGAAATACCGGTAATCGGCTATCTGCACTGGTCACTGATGGATAATTTTGAGTGGCAGCTGGGATACAGCCGGAATTTTGGTTTGATCAGCGTGGACAGGGCGACACAAACGAGAAAGCCCAAAGACAGTTTTTATCAATTAACCAAGTCGTGGAATCAATGAGAGGATGAGAAGGAGGAAGCAAAATGAAATCTGAAGGTAAGAAAAAGGCGAATAAAGTGCCGACAAAACTGATGTTAGCCTGGAACTCACGTTCCGTTTCGATGGCGATCAGTGTGGTGCTGATGATGCAGGTGACCTATTATTCAACCGAGATCCTGGGGATCGGTTCAGCGGCAGTTGGAGCATTGTTTATGGCAGCGAAGCTATTTGATGGGGTAACCGACCTGATTGCCGGTTTTATCATCGATAAAACCAATACAAAACTGGGGAAAGCAAGGCCTTATGAATTATTTATCATTCCCTTGTGGCTGCTGATCATTGCATTTTACAGTACGCCGGATATCGGAACCACCGGAAAGATGATCTACATATTTGTTACATATGTCCTGATCAACTCTGTCTGTGCTACTTTTCTGCAGTCCTGTGAAACCGTTTTCCTTGGCCGGGCGGTGAAAGAAGATGCCAAGCGGGCGAAGATCCTGTCAATTGGCGGCGTAATCGTGATGCTGTTCAGCGCTGTATCCAGTATTTTGCTGCCGCAGCTGATGGCGAATCTGGGCACGCAGCCGGGGGGCTGGTCGAAGATCGCACTGATCTATGGGGTGCCGATGCTGCTGATCGGAATCTGCCGTTTCCTTTTTGTAAAAGAGATCCCGATTGATCAGGAAAGCGAAGATAAGAATAAGGTGGGATTTGTTGAAGGACTGAAGCTGGTAGCGAAGAATAAGTATATTTTTATGTTCTCCTTATTGGTACTATTGTCATTCTTGCTTACGAATACACTTTCGATTGTAGGAACATACTATTTTACCTATATTTTTGGAAATCTGGGATTGATGTCAGTCATTGGTATGCTCAGCCTGTTGTCACCGTTCTTCTTCCTGCTCTTCCCGGTGGCAATCCGGACGATCGGTTCTATTTCATTTGTCAAGTTCGGGCTGGCGGTAGCTTTGATAGCAGCGGTTATCCGCTTCTTCTTCCCATCCAATCTGATGGTGATCGTAGTCACAACACTGTTGATTTCGGTCGGTTCACAAACGTTGACTATGATGAACCATTACTTTATCCTGCAGTGTATCGACTATGGAGAGATTAAGACTGGTAAACGTGTGGAGGGAACACCGACGGCAATTGCTAGTTTTGCGAATAAGGTCGGAAGCGGTGTGGCCTCACTGCTGGTTGGTGGATTTATGGCACTGTTTGGCTTTATCAGCTCGGCAAGTGTGCAGACGGATAGTGCGATCCTTTCGATCCGCTTGCTGTATTCGGTCATTCCAGCGGTCATCCTGGTCATTATGCTGATCGTGGTTCATTTCTTTGATGTGGAAAAGGTATTGGCCAAACTGCGTCCGCAGGCGGAAGCAGAGTCATAAAAACGAATCAGCCGCTCATTACAACGAAGATTTATCCGGTTGTAGTTGAGCGGCTGGTTTGATGCATTTATTTGATTTTTCAGCCAGTATTCCTGCGGCGTGCATTTGTAGTAGCTTTTAAAATGTGATTAGAGAGCAATTGACTTTGAAAAAATGCAAGCGGCAATTGACGGAAATGCAGACGTATGCAAATATAGCAAATATAGATTCAGGGTTGTTGATTGCGAAGATGAAGAAACAGAATTAACTTGAGGATTTATAGGAGGAACCGATAAATGAGGAATTACATAGAAGAGCATCACAGCTTACAAATAGGACTATTCGCAAAACACAAGTTTAACGAATAGTTGGCTCTTGACAGACAGGCTTTATGTATCTTAAAAAAAGGAGCCAACTACCACACGCTATAGCGTGCTTTCGTTAAACTTGCACGTCATTCTTCAAACGGGCTTGGCCCTTCATAAGGAATAATACCCATTGCGTATATAAGCGGATTTTCCTCAATCCATTTTCTTAGACTGGCGGCACGTTCATGCCTTTTGCGTTGTGCATCAAGCTGTTCCTTTGTTTTTCGCTCGTCCAGCATCAGTCCGCTTTCGCAAAGGGCTTTAGACAGTGATACCTCCCCCTCATTATTCTGCCCGATTGCATCAAACGCTCTATGATGCTGTTCGACAACTGGTTTGACCACCATTCCTTCTATCTCTCTTCGCAGTGTTTCATATTTCGAGCATGTTTCTGCAACCTTCCGCATATTAGCATAGAACCCCTTATGTTCTTCATATTCCAAATACGTTTCATGTTGAGAAATGAAGCCTTTATTGATGTAAATATCAAATTCTTCGGGATGTATGTTTATGATAAGCGGAAAGCGCCTATAGGCTTGGCTTTTTTCCGCTCCGTCGTTCGTACTGTCGTTATCGTCTTTTGCCCCTGCAAGTGTTTCCAGAAACTCCACATAAGGCTGTACACTGTTTACGATGTTTACCCTGTTTATAAGACCGACCGATGAAAACTTTATATTCTGCCTTTGCTTTGATGGATGAGTATCGAAAACATTGTAAACATTGCTCCTGCCGCCCAATTCCTTTATTAAGTTTCCAGCCCGCCTGTCGTGCCATATCAAAACTGGCTGTCCGTCGTATCCTTCAAACAAAGCGTTGTCTGCCCCGACTTCAAAGAAGATTTCTTCGTCGTTTATAAGTTCAGGGAACAATGCTCTTGCCACTGCCTTGGACATAACGCCTTTTCCTGCCCCTGCATCACCACACAGATAATAGTTTATTCTGGTTTTCGGCGGTTCTAAATCCGATAGATATACGCCGCGCATCTTTCGGAAGAACTCTAAATTATCGGCGTAGAGAAGAGGGTCTTCTGCTTTCACCTGTCTAAGCGTTAATCCCTCTAACATTATCCTCTGTCCCATAACCTGCCTGTCCGATAATTCACCCTTGCCCCATTTTGCTTTCATTTCGTCGCGTTTATCCAGTTCGGCTCGCCAGTCAAAATTGGCCTGAATTTCCAAATCAGCATAGCGGAATTTTCCCTGTTCCTGTTGTTCTGTACGTTCATGCGTCATGTATTGGACGCAATCCAGAAAAGCACCGCGTCCCTTTGGTATCTCTACATAATTAGGCAGTATACCGAACCATTTTGCAACCGTATCAAGTTCGATACAGTTATCCTTCATTTTTAAAGCGATATGGAAATGTTTCGGTTTCTTTGTCCCTGCTTTATGGTCAGGGTTTGCTTCTTCGTTTGCTTCGGTATATACGTCTTTGTCGTGTATGATATACGCCCACCTGTCGATGCTTTTATACTTTGCTACAACGCTTTTTATCTTTTCTTCTGTCAGCAGTTCGTCTCCCGTTTCGGGGTGCTTCTCATACTGCATGATATTATAATTGTAAAACCCTTTTTTCTTTGCCATTATATTGCTCCTTTCTATGATGATTAATTTTCCCAAAATTTTTCGGGCGCCAAAGGCGCCGCCCTTCCCCCGCTTCTCCATTACCTATATTATACCCATTTTTATTCTTTCTGAAAACAAATGAAAGGGGGTATTTATGGGTATTTATACCTAGTTATACCTAGTTTGTGCACCCACCAACACGAGCCCTAGTTGGTGGGTGCAGGCGTTAAAAAAACCGCGTAGAATGGGCATTCCCGATAGGCATGAAGCGGGGGAAGGGCGGTTTTATACCTAGTTTACCTAGTTTACCTAGCAGGTGACGATAGTAGGTGTTGTACCTCTTTTAACTAACTATTACTGTCCTGCATCTCTTTGTATTCCGTTATCATGTTGTAAAAGGTAGCCCTTTTAACACCCGCCTGTTCTATAAATTCCTTCGATGACAGTTCCTTTTTCTCCCACTTTTCATACAGTTCTTCCCAATTATCTGGGAACGGCAGTCTGTTGCGTCCTACATGTTCTTTAAACAAAACATCTTCAAATCTTAGTTGCCCCTTACACTGTTCTTCTGGAAGGTTTAAATCCGCCACCTTGAAACCATTTACTTTTTTATTCACAGCCGCCTGCCTGATGTATTCACTAATCCCAGTGTCCAGCATTTCAGCCTTTTTTTGAATTATTTTATATTCCAGTTCCGAAACCCTTATTTCTATCCTTTTTTCCTTTTTCATGTTTTTCTTATCTCCTTTTTTGTACGGTACTTTGTACGTACAAATATATTGTATGCCTTTTATCCTTCATTGTCAACAGAACGGCAAAAGAGACTGACTATCTTTTGATAATCAGTCTCTTTTTATCTTCCGTTAACGGTCATTTCTCTGTCATGCTCTTTAGTATGGATTGGTTCCATGATTCCATATTCCTCCAATCTATCTAATGCCTTGTTTCGTTCCTTAGCGTTGTCTATCGTTCTCCCGATTTCAACGGCTCGGTCACGTTCTTGAAGGGCTAAATCACGTTCGTATTCGGCTTGTTCCTTGTCAGCCACCGTTTTGTCTATGACAGAGATAGCTTTATCTTTCAATTCCATATAGGATTGTTTCTGTTGTTCCAGCATAGATAACAGGGTGTTTCGTTCAGTGACGATTTTCTCAACGTCACCTTTGTTATATTTATACGTTCCTAAAAGAATGGTCTTTCGTGGCACAGGCTCATTCTTGTATTTATCTATTTCATGTTGTAATTCTATCTTTTTAGCGTTTACAGACTGTTCCTTGTCAGTTATACCTTTTTCACGTTCCAGAACAGCTTTTTCCTTTGTTTGAAGGTCTTTCCATTCCTGATGGGACATGTGCTTTCTGTCTTCCCTGCTGATTCCTCTTTCTAAGTTCCAGTTTCTTGACATATCTTTATACACATTGTCCTGAAAGTCACGCATGAATGTACAGCCGCGCATTTTGTATGACTTATATAATTCCTTGTAATGTTCGTCCCCGCCTTGGCTATATGTAGCATTCATCTCCATTCTATCCCGCGTTTTGTTATATACTACTGGTAAAGCTGCCGCCTGCAAGTGTGGAGTTTTTTCGTCATAATGAATTTTAACATCTACCCAATGGTATGTAGGAAATTGTTTTTTTAGGCTCTTAAAGGAATCATTGAAAAATCTATCTTGCTCATGTCGGCTAAGTCCGTTTAAATACTCTGGGCTTGCCGTAACTACAAATTCCGTTAATGTCTTTGTGGCTTTTTCCCCACTTTTTGTTATTCTTCCTTGTACGTCATTCTCTTTTACATAGTCATTAATATATTGTTCAAACGTCTTTCCGTCCCTGTTAGCATCATGGAAGAGAGTAACATTTTCTTCCGTTTTTTCAGGTTTCCAGTCTGGGTTATTATATCCCTTGTCTTTGCTATGTTCTAGTTCTCCCAGAACAGCCCCCGCCGATTTTGTTGTGTAATTTTCTAATCTACATATTAGATAACTTGACATGTTTTCACCTCCTTTCATGCCACGGCGGACGCTCCACGCGTCCTGCCTATATGTGTATTATAGCGCAGCTTTCTCGGCGAAATCAAGTTGATTAGACTCACTCTATTCACTTTCAGTGAACCGTTCGCAGGGGCTTGCCCCTTGACCCCCTTCATGGTCACTTTCGTGACCATTGCGCGCCCTATCGGGCTTGCCCTAGTTTCTCTTTGCTGGCACAATACGGAAGGTCAGGAACGCTCCAATAGAATAAGACAGACCACTGCAAGTTTTCGGGTCTGTCTTTTTTATTCCATTTCCGCTTATCCTTCCCAACCTCATGTGTCGGCGATTCGGTCGCTAACTACCGACTTCGAACTTGTTCTCCGTCTTTCGTTAAACCTATATTTCACAAATAGTTGACAGGCAAGGCGGCTCCTACGGGAGAATTAATGTCGCCGCCTGTCAACTACCACTCCATTCGACAAGCTCATTCCGTTTTCGTGAAACAGGACAAGTTTAACGAATAGATAGCGCTTTTTAACACTTAAATAGCGCTTTCAACCGTCCTTTTCCATTTTCTGCCTGCCAAAATAGTCCTCTGCAAGAATTGCGTAATTCACCTTATCAAAGATACCGCGGTTACACAGGCAAGCCTGGCGCATAGTGCCCTCGTAAAGCATCCCGCATTTCTGCATCACTCTGCCGGAAGCAGGGTTTTCATGAGCATGGTAGGCATAAACCCGGTTAAAGCCAATCTCACGGAAAAAGTAGTCCAGAACTCTTTTTACCGCTTCGGTCATGTAGCCCTGGTTCCACCAGTCAGGGCCGATTTCATACGCAAGTTCAATTTGTTTAAGCCGATCCTCCGGGTGCATGCCGAAGAACCTGCCGATGACATCGCCGGACGCTTTCATCTGGATTGCCCAGCTGTATCTGTTTGGCCGGGAATATGCACCCAGCCATTCCTCAGTAAACATCTCCGCAGTCTTAACAACATCTTCGGTGGTTTTCATAGGCTTATAATTTGTCCACTGCCAAACCTCAGGCTTGCTCCAGCAGTTATTAAAAACCGGCTCAAGATCGTCAATAGTAAACCGGCGAAGGATAAGACGTTCAGTTTCAAGCACCACAGTACCTTTATGAGTTATTGTCAATACAGAATCCTCCCGGGAAAAAATTTGTGAGCCAAGAAGTTTAACGAAATGTTGCAATGTGAAATCTCCGGCATGCAATTGATTATAAACAGCAAAATATAACAATTCGCGCAAAAGGTTTACATAACATTATTATGTAAACCTTTTGTGTGAATTTCCCCGTCCTGTTTACATCAGCTCCTCTGAATCAAGCACAACGGTAAACGGCCCGTCATTCACCAGTTCTATTTTCATATGCGCACCAAAAATTCCACACTGCACATTACCGCATTCCTTACGGCATTCTTCAATAATATATTCATACAGCTGCTTTGCATGTTCCGGCGCCCCTGCCTTCACAAAAGACGGCCTGTTACCCTTTCTGCAGTCGGCATACAGGGTAAACTGGGAAACGAGCAAAAGACTTCCGTTTACGTCCTTGAGCGCCAGATTGGTTTTTCCGTTTTCATCTTCAAAGATTCTGAGGTTCAGCATTTTACGAAGCATTTTATCGGCAACAGCCTCCGTATCGGTATCAGTTACACCGATAAGCACCAGGAAACCGTTCCTGATGGCTCCAACATTTTCTCCTTCCACAGAAACGCTGGCGCTGGTTACTCTTTGAATCACAAATTTCATGATGTATAATCTCCTGTATGTAATATTCATTTATTCCGGAACAATGACTCTCCCAATTCGTTCATCAATACGGCGTACAACGCCCTGGGTATAGGCGGCAAAATATTTGGACCAGAATCTATCGGCTGTTGGATTTATGCTTTCAAAATCTACGCCAAGGCGCGTATATCCTTCTTTTTCCAGAATATCCACAGCATAGTCCAGCAAATTTTGATACAGTCCTCTTCCCCTATATTCCGGCAGGCAAAATGCGCCTGTAATATGAATATAGTCGGAAGACTGCGTAATGAAGGTTTCCCCTGTATCTGAAAGTTTCAGGTATGCACATGGCTCCCCCTTTTGGAACGCGGCAAAGCATCTGTCTTTATTCCTCACACATTCCTCACAAAATTCTTCACAGCTTTCCAGCCTGCGGTTCATAAAAAAAGGGCTTTTCCGGAAGTGACTGTTCAGCATGCTTTCAAGCGGATATATTTGGCAATATTCCTCTGGTTTCAGCTCCGTAAAAACAAATTCCCCCAAAGACGACATACCTGTCTTTCCCTCATGAGCGCTCCCACTCTTCAAAAGCCGTTGCCCATCCATCCGCCGCATCGTATCCAACTGCTGCATTGTATCCAACCGCTGCATTGTCCGGATTGAATCCACGCAGCGCAGGCCGAATCCATAACGGAAAAACTGCCCCAAGGCAGCTTCATCATGGGCATAAAGGCAGACCGCATGGCTGTACGCTCCCGCCTGCACCCACTTAAGCGCAGCGTACTGATACAATGCGGCATAAATTGCGGCCCTGTTTTCCAATATGGCAGCATTGGCCAGCATAGGTGAAAAAACACCTTTCACATCCGTGGTTCGAAATACATTATCAAAAGGGGCAACCGAACACAAAAAGCCAACCAGCCGCCCATTTTCAAGGGCTGCTGCCCCCATATGATTGTCTGCAAAGTCTTTCAGGGCCGGCACCGAATGGATTTCCGGCAGAGCCGGAACCTCTCTGCGCTCCTCATCATAGCAGGACAGCGCCAGCGCCTCCGCCTCCGGAATGTGCTCATATCTGAAATCTGTAATTATCATAATTAATTAAACCATCTCTTTCAATTCACTTATCTTCCCTGTCGTCATCCGTTCCCTTTACAGAAGACTCTGAATCGGACCCTGCCTTCTCCGCCGGCTTGCCATCCGCATTTTCCGGCTGGTAAGGAACGAATTCCCTGCTGCCTTCTTTAATACTTCCCAGGTTTTTATATTCGTCCGTTTCTGTAGGCAGATTCTTTTTCTTCAGATTACGGTTGATGCGGCGCCTGCACAAAGCATAAATTACGGCAAAGGTCGGAACACCGATTACCATTCCGGGAACTCCCATGATACCGCCGAACAGGGTGATGGAAAAGATTACCCAGAAGCTGGAAAGCCCCGTGGAATCGCCAAGAATTTTGGGTCCGAGGATATTGCCGTCAAACTGCTGCAGAATCAGGATGAAAATCAGGAAATAGAGACACTGCATCGGATCGATCATCAATATCAGGACCGCACTGGGAATGGCGCCCAGATAGGGCCCGAAAAAAGGAACGATATTGGTAACGCCGATAATAACGCTGATAAGCACGGGGTAAGGCGTACCCATAATACTGGTTCCTGCAAAACAGAGAATTCCGATAATCAAGGAATCCAAAAGCTTGCCGCTGATAAAACCGCCGAAGGTGCGGTGCACAAAACGGATGTCTTCAATAAAAGCATTGGCACGCTTGATATCCATGGCCGCATACACAGTTTTCTTTGCCTGGCCGAAAAATTTTTCCTTGCTCCCCATGATGTATACCGAAATAATCAGACCGATTATCAGGTTCCACATGGCCTTCAGAAGGCTGAACGCGTAGTTGGAAACCACCTTGAGTACGGCGTTCATCTGAGGCAGCAGGGTTTCATTCATCCAGTTTTTCAATTCAGGTGTATATGTGCTGATGAGATCGTTGATAAAAGTCTCCACATCAGGGTTGTCCGCCAGGACCTTTTCCAGCCAGACGGTAAGGTTGTTCACATAGACGGGAAATTGAAATACAATGCTCTGTATACTCTTGAATAACTGAGGAAGCACCATGGAACAGAATGCGTAAATGATAAAAACAACAAACAGCAAGGTAAGCGTAATGGCGGACATTCGCAGCATTTTGCGCTGCTTTTCAGTCATATCCCCACGCTTTTTCTTGAAAATATACTTAAGAGCCTTATGTTCAATAAAATTCAGAACCGGAGTGAGCAGATAGGCAAGAATCAGGCCATCGATGATGGGCATGGAAATAGCGATGATTTTGGAGACTCCGTCCTTGAAATTGGCGCCCCGGAACATCAGGAAAAAGAGGCATATGCTGGCTCCTATGACCAGAAGGGCCGTGATGCCCCAATAGAGATATTTTTTGTCCCAGCGGAATTTCATAATTGCATGGTCTCCTTTTGTTTAAGTATTGTCGGCAGGAACCCGGATACAGGTGTGCACGATATCTATTATATAACACCCGCATTAAAAAATTAAGCAAAATTAATGAAATTTCTCTAAAATAATTGTATAATATCTATTCAGGATTTATAAAGAGACACGTGTTACAAAAGAAAGGATGATTTATGAGACTGCAACAGGTTTTAAGCTATGTCCGCAAGGCTGTGGATGATTACCATATGATCGCCGACGGGGATAAAATTGCGGTAGGTATTTCCGGAGGAAAGGATTCCCTGACACTTTTATATGCGCTGCACGGCCTGCGCCGCTTTTATCCGCAGAAGTTCGATATCCATGCGGTGACTGTGGATCTGGGCTTCGGCAATCTGGATTTAAGCCGTATTGAAAGCATCTGCGCCGACGAACTGCAAATTCCATATACCATTGTGAAAACGGATATTGCAGATATTATTTTTGAGCAGAGAAAAGAGTCCAATCCCTGCTCCCTTTGTGCTAAAATGAGAAAAGGAGCCTTAAACGAGGCCATCAAGAAGGAAGGCTGCAATAAGGTTGCCTATGCCCATCATAAGGATGATGTGGTGGAAACCATGCTGATGAGCCTGATTTACGAAGGCCGCTTCCATACCTTCAGCCCGGTCACCTATCTGGACCGGATGGATTTGACGGTGATAAGGCCGCTCATGTATATGAATGAGGCGGATGTCATCGGCTTTGTGAATAAGAACCAGATCCCTGTGGTAAAAAGCCCCTGTCCCGCCGACGGCTATACCAAACGGGAATATGTGAAGCAGCTGCTTAAGAAACTGAACCAGGAAAATCCCGGCGTGAAGGAACGCATGTTTACAGCCATCCAGGACGGCGGAATGACAGGCTGGCCGCCGCCGGACACCAGCCGCAGGTAACAATCGTACCACCATTCCACAAAGATCATGACAACGGAGGGACTGCAGCGGAGGAAAAAGAAAATGGCAGAGAATAAAAACTATCATGACGAATTAAATAAAAAAAACATACTGAAGCTCCGGGAGCTGCTCGCTGCTCTCCCGCCCTTCTGCAAACAGTTTTTCCGCGGGATCGAGAATACCACGGCATCCAGGACGCGAATCGCCTACGCCTATGATTTGGGCGTCTTCTTTGAATTCATCCATGAGACGAACGGCGTATACCGGAAAAAGGATATCGTTGACTTTCCGTTGTCCATTCTGGATGAAATCGGCAGGGAGGATATTGAAGAATACATGGAATACCTCTCCTATTATGTGAAGGACGGCGTGGAGTACACGAATGACGAACGGGGAAAAAAGAGAAAGCTGGCCTCCCTGCGCAGCTTTTACAATTACTATTACAGAAATGAGCTGATAGAAAATAATCCTGCCGTTCTGGTGCCTCTTCCCAAGCTTCACGACAAGGAAATCATCCGTATGGACCCAAATGAAGTGGCAGTCCTTCTGGATGAGGTGGAGGACGGCGGCAGGCTGACAAAAAACGAACAGCGCTACCACAACAAGACAAAAACCAGGGATCTGGCGCTGCTGACGCTTCTTCTTGGCACCGGAATCCGTGTGTCCGAATGCGTGGGCCTGGATATCCAGGATGTGGATTTTGACAACCAGCGGCTGAAGGTGCGCAGGAAGGGCGGCTACGAGGATATCGTTTATTTCGGCGAAGAGGTGGAGGATGCCCTTTATGATTATCTGGAAGAACGTGAGCGCATCATTCCTCTGAGCGGTCATGAGAACGCTTTTTTCCTGTCCATGCAGAATCGCAGAATTACAGTCCGCAGCGTGGAGAATCTGGTGAAAAAATATGCCTCCAGGGTAACCACCCTGAAAAAAATCACCCCTCATAAGTTGCGCAGTACCTACGGCACCACCCTGTACCAGGAAACCGGGGATATTTATCTGGTTGCCGATGTGCTTGGACATAAGGATGTGAATACCACAAGAAAGCATTATGCCGCCATGCAGGATGAAAACAAACGCAAAGCGGCCAAAGCCGTAAAATTAAGGGAACCGTAACCGTCGGTTCCCTTAATTTATGGTGCCGCCTGACTTATATGGCCTTTCGCATCAGGAAAAACGTATCCTGTCGATCAGGCTCTGCTTCCGGAAGCTGCGCGCCAGAATCCAGGTCATGAGCAGCTGGATTGCCGCTATGGCAATAAAAAGAACCAGCGTCTGCGTATATGGATAATGGTAGCTTACGATACTTAAAAAACCTGAATCCTTTGCTTTAACGTAAAACACATAACCAAACAGGCTCCCAAAGGCTGTGGAAAAAGCGAGGGAGCCAAGCGTATAGAACAGTCCCTCCAACCGGAACAGCCGTGACAGCTGTTTTTCCGACATGCCCAGCGCCTGCATCATTCCCAGCTCACGTCTGCGGACATAAACACTGTTGGTCATGGTGTTTATCAGGTTCATAATACAGATTCCGCCCAGAATAGAAAGGAACAGATAACATATGGCCGAGGTGAAGCCGGAAAGCTCGGCACGTTCCGCAAGCTCTTCTTCAAAAGTTCTCAGCCTCAGGAACTGGTTTCCCTGAGCCATCTGACGCAGCTGCGCCTCTGCCGCCTTTAACTGCCCGGGTTCCGTCTGGATGGACCAGTGGTACGTCTGATTGTTTACACACAGCTTTTCCAGCACTTCAGAAGGAACCATAAAGGGCGCATAGAAGTTCAGGTAAACCGGCGGTTCTGCAATTGCCGCGACAACGAAGGTCTTCGGAATCTGTCTGCCGCCGTCCTCTATCAGCATGGAAATCCTGCTGCCGATCTGCCATTCCGGAGACCAGTTATAGGCTTTTTTGTTCAGTATTATTTTATCCCCGTCAAGCAGCTCTTCATAGGAAACCTTCCCCTGAATCACCGATTTTTCCATGGCATCTGCCAACTCTTTGGGAACGCCTGAAACAGAGGTAGACCAAAGCTCATCCCCGTCATATACATTCGTCAGCAATACATCGGTACTCAGCTGGCGGATCAGCTTTGTAACCCCGGGAATGCTTCGCACCTGCTCTTCCAGCGCGGCATCCAGCGGATTGTCCTGCTGAATGGATGTCCATTCGAATTCAGGACGCATTTTATCACCGGAAACGGAATAGATGGAAAGCTCAAAATCGTACAAAATCCTGTCATGGGCGATTTCGGAAGGATTGGCGCAGGAAAGGACGGCGGATACCGACAGAAATAAAACCCCTGTCACACTGAGTGCGGCAAGCGTGATCATAGTCCGTTTCCGGTTGCGTGACAGATTGGCCCTGACAAGACGGAAAAGGCTGATATCCGCATAACCTTTGCGCTGCTTTGCTTTTGTCCGGCAGCCGGGACCATCATAACGCATGGCTTCCACCGGCGATATTTTAGAGGCAATCCGTACCGGCCTGCGCAGGGAGACGGCTGTTGTGAACAGAGTGACTGCTGCTGCAAAGAAATAAACCCATCCCTGCAGAAGCGGAAGCTCTCTGCTGTTGAACGCCGCCCTGAGCGCTTCTCCCAGCGCATCATTGCTGGAAAAGGTATTCAGGAAAAAGGAAAAGGCGCCATAGGATGCCCCTGTCCCTGTCAGCAGTCCCACAGGGATGGCCAGAAGCGCAGTCAGCATTCCTTCCCTGAAAACGATGCTGCGTACCTGCTTTGAGGTAGCCCCCAATGCTTTCAGTTTTCCGTATTCCTGTACCTTGTACATGGTAGATACATAGTAAATACTGTAAATCGTAATAATGCCCGCAAGTACAACGATAATAAGAACTGCTGTAATAGCGGAATAAAAGGTCGGATCAATATAGTTCGCTAACAGATAAGGGGTATTTTCGGAAATATTGCCTTTGGGGATTGAAAAAGCTTCAGCGATGTTTTCCCCCTTCTGAATAATCGCATCCGTGGTGTAGGACCGTGCATTTGAAAAACGGACCATAACCCTGTACAGCCGTTCTGATGCAGGAAGCAGTTCCCTGACAAACGGCTCTGACACCAGAGCGGAATACAGCCGGTTATCCTCTTCAGCTTCCGGCGTGGGCAAAATACCGCATATGGTAAAGGTATACTCCTGCTCAAAGCCAAGCCCATGGGCTTCTATCGGCTGGACAGGCAATGTTATCTCATCTCCGATATCCGCTGAATCAGCAATGGAAAAGGCCTGCAGCATGCCCCGGGAAACAGCGATCTCATTTTTTTCAACAGGGAAACTGCCGCTTTCCAAATCTATCCTGCCAAGCTCCCTTCCTGTTTCATCCAGGTATATCAGCCGGCATATGGTATCTTCCTGCCGTATCTGTGCCGTATCCTGCCTCAGCCCCAGCTTCTCAAAATCTGCGCTGCGCGCCAGCTCTGCGGCAGTCTGTTCCGGGACATCACGGTACATGATATGATAAGTCGGGTACAGCTGATTGGCCGCATGGAACTGAAACCGGATCACGCCGCTTCCCAGGGTAGTAATGGAAAAAATAAGGAAGGCGGTGAGCATGATGGCGATCCCGGTGAGAAGGTTCCTCCCCCTGTTCAGTTTCAGGTTCGCACAGGCGGTTGCATTGATGGTATTCATTCGCTCACCACCTTCCCGTCTTCTATAACCAGGATGCGATCCGCCATTTGGGCGATAGTTTCATCATGAGTAATGACCACAAGCGTCTGACAGTAATCATTAACACAGGATTTCAGGAGTGCGATTACCTCCAGCTCCGTTTTGGAATCCAGGTTGCCGGTAGGTTCGTCGGCAAGTATGATGGCCGGCCGGGCCGCCAGGGCGCGCGCGATGGCAACCCGCTGCTGCTGTCCGCCGGACAGAGTGTTTGGAAGCGCCCTGAGTTTATCCTGGATACCAATGCGTTCCACAATGGAAGAAGCAAACTCCTTATCAGCCTTCTTTCCGTCAAGTCCTATGGGCAGAACGATATTTTCCCATACATTCAGGGAAGGAACCAGATTGTAATCCTGGAAAATGAATCCTATTTTCCGCCGCCGGAATCTGGCCAGCTCTTCATCCTTCAGGCAAGAAATATCCTGTCCTTCAATCAAGACCTTCCCGGAATCAGGACGGTCGAGTCCGCCGAGCATATGCAGAAGCGTACTTTTTCCCGAGCCGGAACGCCCTACAATCGCCGTAAATTCTCCCCTCTGCAAATCCAAAGAGGTATGGTCAATGGCCCGGACCAGATTTTCACCGCTTCCATAATATTTTACAAGATCCCTGGTGAGCACGATGGGATAGCGCTGCCCCTCCGGCTGCTGTCCCGCCTTCTGCCGGCCGTCCTTGTCTGTTTGCAAATGTTTCATAAACAGTCATCCTTTCTGTGTTATCCTTTATCATTCCATCATAGCCCCCGATTCTTACAGAAGGATTGCAAAAAGAATAACAAAATTGTAAGAATGACACGGATTATTCTATTTATCATCTGCTATTCCAAACCGGCGTTTGGGCAGCGTAAGCTGAAAGACGGAGCCCTTTTTCCCTTTCTTAACGCGAATGGTTCCGCCCTGTTCCTCAAGGATTTTCCGGGTCAGGTAAAGTCCTACCCCGCTCCCCTCCTCCTGCCTGACCTGCAAAGAAGCCCCGCGGTAAAAGCGCTGGAATATATGGGAATACTCACTTGCGGGAATGCCGATCCCTTCATCCTCCACCTCTATAAAAATGTAGCTCACCACAGGTATCACCCGTATTTCGATATGGCTGCCGGAAGGAGAATATTTAATCGCATTGTCCAGCAGGTTAATCAGGGCTTCCTGGGTCCATTTGGGATCATGGGGAAGCACGAAGTCCGTAAAGTCGTTCAGTTCTATGGATATCTCTTTCCGGAACGCCTTCATGTAAACTCTGTTTACCGACTGGATGATAGTATCCTTCAGACCGGAATCCACCGGCTGTATACATATCATATGGGCTTCCAGGCGGGAAAGCTGCAAAAAGGTATCCAGCAGGTTCTCAATTTTCAAAATTTCCGCAAAGCCCTGCTTCACGAAGCTTCGCTGCTCCTCCAATGTCAGGCTCTCGGTATCTGCCAGCTCATAGCTCATTTTCAGAGAGGCCAGCGGATTTTTCAGCTGATGGGAAATATCTGTAATCAGAGCCTTGGTCTTTCCTTCCTCTTTACGTAATCTGTCCGTGACAAGCTGATTTTTTTCTTCCTGCGTCCGCATCTTTTGCTTCAGCTCCTGATACTCGTCCTCCAGCCTGCGGCGGCGCACATCACTGCTCCTGAGAGCCAGAAAGCACAGAACGCCGGCAGTACCTGAAAGAACGCAGAACAGGAAAAAATATCTGCCAACCAATAAAGTCGCAGACCTGTTGAAGGCATGATAACCATAACGTTTTTCCAGTTCCCGTCCTGCCTGGTAATAAAAATCCCGGCGGTTTATTTCATCCAGGAATTCTCCGGCCTGCTCCGGCGCCTGGGCGGACATAAACCCAAGAAGCATGCGTTCCCTTTTTTCCAGATTCCAGGCGAGAGAGCCAAAAAGAAGCAGACAGCCCATAGCAAGGGCTGCTGCCGCCGTAAGGCTCAGAATTCTTTTGTTACGGAATTTGTCCATAGATACCCCATCCCCCTGACATTTTGAATGAAATCCCCGCCAAGCTTCCCGCGCAACCTGCTGATATTGACCGGCACGGTATTGTCGTCTACGAATTGACCATCCTGCCCCCAAACCGCATCCAGAAGCTGTTCCTTTTTGAGAATCTGTCTGGGATTTTCCATAAAATACGCCAGCAGCAGCCATTCCTTTTTGCTCAGATCCACAGGGACATCCCCCTGCCATACCTTCATTTCCCGGTAATCAAGACAGATATCGCCGGAACAAAGACGGCAGCCGGCCGGTGTTTCCACACGCTTCATCAGGGCATTTACCTTGGAAAGAAGTATGATCAGGCTGAACGGCTTGGTAATATAATCATCCGCACCAATATCATAACCGCTTACAATATCAATTTCCTGATTCAGCGCGGTGAGGAAAATCAGGTATACACTGCTGCTTTTTCTTACCTCACGGCCAAAATCCAATCCGCTGCCGTCCGGAAGAGTGATGTCACTTATGATCAGTGATACCTCATTCTCATGAAACAGCCTGCGTGCCTGGGAAATATGAAAGGCTGGCAGAACACGGTAGCCTTCCTTTTCCAGCCTCAGTGAAATGCCTCTGTTCAGATTTTCATCATCCTCCAAAAGTAAGATTGTTTTCATAAATAGCTTCTTACGATTCCTTTCAGTACATGCCGAAAACCGCTGCACGTACTGGCGGTGCAGCGGTTTTGGTATTTATTCTTCCTCTGTCTGATTTTTCTTCCGTTCTTTTCTGATCCTTTTTTTAAAGAAGGAACCTTTTGGCTCCGATGCTTCCTGCGGCACAGCTGCAGGCTGGGAGTTCATTCCCTCCTGTGAAAAAGGAGGCCGGGGATTCTGCCAGGCTGTATTAGGCGCAGGCTGCGTTCCCATGCGTCCTCCGCCCGGATAGCTTCCGCCATTGTAAGGCGCAGCGCCATAACCGCTGCCGTTTATTGGCCTGCCGGCGCCATAGCCGGTGCGGGGTATTTCCTGCCCGGCGCCGTAATTTCCTGTGCGGGGCATTCCCTGGGCGCTTCCGTACATTCCGGGATACCCACCGTAAAAGTTCTGCGCGGAGGGGTTATTGTACGTACCTGGCCCGCCATAATAACCCTGGGGATTCTGTACGGGATAAGGCATCTGCTGCCTGGAAAAAGTACTGCCTTCACCGGTAAGCACGTTATTTTGCTCAGGCTTTTCTTCCTGTATGGAAACGGCTTTCTTCTTAAACCGGAGGATTACCTTAAACAGGTCGCCGTCTATGGCAATCTGCATGGAACCTCCCTGCAGCTCGGCAAAACTCTTGGCAATTGCCAGGCCGAGTCCACTGCCTTCCGTATTTCTGGAATCATCTCCTCTGACAAAACGTTCCGTCAGCTCTTCAGGGGCGACGGACAGCTCCGTTGCAGAAATATTCTTCAGCTCTACCCTCACATAATCACTTTCATCTTTCAGATTGACATAAACCCTGGTCCCACTAAGGGCGTATTTGATGATATTGCTGTACAGATTGTCAAAGATCCTGTAGGTTTTCTGGCTGTCCAGAGGAAGGATAATCCGTTCCTTTGGCAGGTTAAATTTGAAATCCAGCCCGGCGGCTTCAATACGGTCATCCTGTTCCAGATAAGCCTGCCGTAGCAGGTTGCAGATATCCACGTCCACAATCTGAAGGGTTACGGATTTGCTGCTGGCCTTGCTGATTTCAAACAAATCCTCTATCAGCACCTTCAGCCGGTTGGACTTGCGCTGCAGGATATCCAGATATTCCGTTTTCTTTTCCTCTGTAATATCCGGTTCCCTGAGCAGCTCTATATAGGTAATAATAGCAGTCAGAGGCGTCTTCAGGTCATGGGACACATTGGTGATCAGCTCTGTCTTCATGCGCTGGCTCTTTACTTCTTCATCCACTGCGCGTTTGAAGTCCATCTGAATCTGCCGCAGCTGTGATTTATAGCTTTCGAATATACCGAAATCCTCGGAAAGCGCAGTATCCAGATTGCCCCGGGCAATAGA
Organism: Clostridium sp. KLE 1755; assembly: GCF_000466465.2. Taxonomy (NCBI): domain Bacteria; kingdom Bacillati; phylum Bacillota; class Clostridia; order Eubacteriales; family Clostridiaceae; genus Clostridium; species Clostridium sp. KLE 1755. The sequence continues at coordinate 23,645 of NZ_KE992763.1, read as the reverse complement.
ACGGGTAGCACCCAGCAGCTTCCGGTATTTGCTCTGGATATCCTTCACATATCTTTTCAGAATGAAGTAAATGATGACTGAATAAATAACCAGGCCAAATATACCGGCAAACCAGAAGCAGCATATAACAAGAAGGATGGCAAAATTTACAAGGATTACCTTTATAATAATGCTGTTGGCATCCGTCCCGATATCATAGGTCACCAGATCTGTGTAAAAGCTGTGGCACAGACTGCGTATCTTACCAACAATGCGGTTCCAGTATTTACAAATCAGGCTGTGCTCCTTCAGAAAGCCCTTTCGGAAACCGGATAAACCTGAGCCTATCAGGAAGGAGACAATGAAAATGACCGTAAGCATGAGGAATATAACTGTTTTGTCAAGGGGCAGAATGCCCAGCTTGCCGTTGGCCCCGATTCCTGCCCTTACATTGCGCAGAAACAGGCCGTTTTGATATTCATAAATATACTGGATAACCAGGGATGTAGTGGAAAATAAAACCACGGCAGCAACGGTCAGAAACTCTAACGGAATACGGCTGATGAGCGGCAGCAGTTCCTCTGAGCGAAGGCTTTTCTTCCGACAGAGGAAAAAGCCGGCCAGGGCCATCGCCAATATAAAGGCCAGATAGGCCGGAGCGATACCCGCTTCAAAATAACTGTCCCGCCCCGCAAAATGCATGCTCTGGAAATTTGCCATATAAACATAATAATTGTCAGGCTTCATCAGCTCCGTATACTGCGCCTGTGTCAGGCCATAAATAATTCTCATATCAGCCGGCGAGGATATGCTCAGACGGAGCGTTGGTGAGGAAGCGGTTTCATAATCATCGCTGTAAAGCGTATACTCGGCAACACGGCCATTCACCTCAGCATCATAATCATAGGAATAAGAATACTCATTGGGAGTTTCCTTACTCAGCTTCAGAGGGAACTCATGCCCTGCATTCTGGACGCGGCTTAAAAACTGTTTTGCATTATTCCGGCACTTTACATTGACATTGGTGATATTGCCGGCGCTGTCATACTGCAGGTTCAGGTAATACATATATTCGGAATTCGCCTGCTTATCGGAAGAATCCTCTCCGCCCACTGCATCAGGCAGGCCGGATCCGCTGTTTGAGATAACAGTTCCGGTATTCAAATCCTCAACATAATAATCCATCATTTCACTGAGGGAACTCAGCATGCTTTCATAGGACGTACACTGGCTGTTAATCGCCTCCCTCTGCAGAGCAAGGAAGGACTGTATGCTGGAATCCATATAGGAATCTGAGGGATTATCTGATGCCGGCATCTCAATATCAAGATAAAGATCCGAGTATTCATATTGCTTTTGATCTGCTTTTTCACGAAGGTATTTATATTGGACCAGATTGATTGAAAACAGGTCGCTTATAAAGTCCTGTTCTGTAAGAGGATCAATATAGCTTTCTTCCGCCTTTTTCTGAAAAAGAGGAAACAGACTCATGAAAAGAATGCTGGCAGCCGCACTGATCGCAATTACCGGCAGCAAAAAAGAGCTTCTTTTATTGCTTTTCCATTTTGTATCCAACGCCCCACACCACCTTTAGATATTTCGGATTTTTAGGATCGATTTCAATTTTCTCCCTGATTTTGCGGATATGGACCATAATAGTATCTGTGTTGATTGCTTTTTCGTTCCAGATACGTTCATATATTTCATCTGCACTGAATACCCGTCCCGGATTTTTTATGAGAAGAAGCAATATCTTGAATTCGATAGGCGTAAGCTTCACAGGATTGCCGTCTACAAAAACTTCCACCGTTTCCTCGTTAACCTCAATGCCGCCCAGACAATGATATGTATCATTTTCCGGCTCCGCGGCTTTGTTTACGGCGTCCAGATAACGGCTGTAGCGGCGCAGATGGGAATTTACCCTGGCCAGCAGCTCCATGGTAGTAAACGGTTTTGTCACGTAATCATCAGCGCCCATATTCAGCCCCATGATTTTATCAACCTCTTCAGATTTGGCTGAAAGCATGATAACAGGGAAATCATATCCCTTATCTCTTACCTTCATCATCATGGTAATGCCGTCCATTCGGGGCATCATAATATCTACAATAGCAAGATGAATCTCTTCCCGTCTAATAATTTCCAGGCCTTCCACTCCATCTCCGGCCTGAAATACCACATAGCCCTGATTCCTAAGATATATTTCAATTCCTTCTCGGATATCCCGGTCGTCCTCAACTACCAATATACGGTTTGCTTCCAATTTTAACATCCTCCCTCTGCTGTCAGCAATTTTTGCAGCTATCCGGCCGCATTTTTAAAACATTATAGCATACTTTCCTCCTTTTTTCCTCTAAATTACAAAATCGTAAGAGGTAAACAGTGGTAAAGCAGTTACAGGGCAGCCGCAGGCTAAGCTGTAACGTAAAGTACATCCGGGGAAAAGGCACAATCAGGTTTATAAACAGAATAGACCAGAAAACTGAAAAATCCATACAGAAAAAACCAAAGAATTTCTAAAGAAACTCTTTGGTTTTACGGAAATCAGGCAGTGTAAAAGCTCTTATATATCAAACTGGCAAACTCTGTGGCAGTTACTTGAATTCTGCCGAATAGTACGGGATGATCAGGTAGTCTCCTGCGTTAATATTCTCATCCAGGAGATGGTTCGTCCGGATTACTTCCCTGATAAACGCTTCCCTGGATTCAAAATTCCCATCCGCATAGGTGTCGGCAAGTGTCCAGAGCGAATCTCCCGATTCAATACGGATGCTGGTAAAATATTTATAATAAACGGTCTCCCCGGGAGCCTGTGCCCTGGATATGAAGCTGCCGCCAGCAATAGCAAGAACAAGTATAATGGCGGCAGATACGACAAAAAGAAGGATATGCCGTCTGAGCTCCTGTTCTCTTCTGATTCTGTTAAGACGAATTCTTTCCTCAATCATGATCTGCCCCTCCTGACCTGTCCGAACAGGTGTAACGAACACACGTTCTTTATACTTTGCATTATATCGAACATAGATTCGATTGTCAATACCCGGGAGCAAAAAATCGAACAGTCATTCGGAATATATGTTTGCTTTTTAATTTTCCCTATGATATACTAAAAAAAACGGCACCGGCAGGATACTACCGGTGTCTGTCAGGAATTTAAAGGAGGATGAAATATGGCACAGGGCAAAATTACTGCAAAGCAGAAAGAAATCCTGGACTACATAAAAGAACAGATACTGGAAAGGGGATATCCGCCGGCAGTAAGGGAAATCTGTGAGGCGGTTCACCTGAAATCCACCTCTTCCGTGCACTCCCACCTGGAGACGCTGGAGAAGAACGGATACATCAGAAGAGATCCCACCAAGCCCCGTGCGATTGAGATTTGTGACGACAGCTTCCAGATGGTCAGGACCGAGCTGGTGAGCCTGCCTGTGGTCGGCAATGTAGCGGCCGGGCAGCCCATACTTGCGGAAGAGAATATTGAAAGCTACTTTCCTATCCCCGCAGAGTATATACCGACCGGAGAACCCTCATTTATCTTAAAGGTACGCGGGGATTCCATGGTCAACGCAGGAATCAATAACGGCGATCAGATATTCGTACAGAGCTGTGCTACGGCTAGGAACGGCGATATGGTGGTTGCCCTGATTGACGATTCCGCAACGGTCAAGACCTTTTACAGGGAAAAAGGCCATATCCGCCTGCAGCCGGAGAATGACAATATGGCTCCCATTATTGTAAATGACTGTAAGATCCTCGGTAAGGTGTTCGGTGTGTTCCGTATCTACCATTAATCGTTTCCGCAGGCCAGAGAAGCTCAGCCATAATAAATAAACACTAATTTTCCCAGACATAAAAGCGCCCGCTTACGGAAAGTCCCATTTCTGTAAGCGGGCGCTTTATATTGTACTGTCTTATAAAATTACTATAATTTTTTTGCAGAGACCAAACCTCGTTTGTGCTGGACATGTCCGTATCGGCAATAAAGCAAACTATTGACCCGGTCGGTCATTCGTCAAAAATGCAAATCCAGAAGCCAGTTAACGAAACATAAAGGTTATTTCACAGCCGTCCGCTACTCTTCTGCAGATATTTACCGTCCTGTCCATAATCAGGCTGAAGCTGTTTTCCTCAGCCTCCACATCCAGTTCCTTTAAATCCTCAGAAATACTGACCGAACGGACGCCTTCCAGACCGTCCATTTCACGAAGAATTTTTTCAGCCTTACCTGTATCCGTCAAATGGGTCAGATGATAGCTTCTTAACATAAAGAGTCTCTTCCTTTCCGGTTTTATCTGAAGTATTACCGGAAATTGGAAGTTTAAACAGATGCCGGCCCGGAATTGGTGCATAAAATAAAACGGGATACAAAAAGGCACCGTCCAGTTTATCTGATGCGGTACCAGTAAGTATAGACTTCTTCAAAACCAATGCTTTGATACAATCTGACAGCAGGCCTGTTGGCAGCGGACACCTGAAGGAATGCGGTATCAGCTCCCTCTCTGCGGCCTTCCTCCATTATGGCGCGGCAAATGCGGGCGCCGATTCCTTTCTGGCGGAAATCATTGTGTACCCGGATATCATATAAGCCTATTTTGCCATCCTCCACAACCCCCAGGCCGCAGCCGATAATTCTGTCATTTTCATATAAAGCGGCACAGTATACAGGATTTCTGATTGCTGTGAGCATGGCCCTTGCGGATTCCGGGCAGATGCAGTCACCGCCGTCTAGAGAAAGAAATGCCTCCAGCCAACTGTCGTCCATTGTACGGGTCAGCCGGATTTGGGTGCCGGAAGCTGCTGATGCGCCTGCGGCATCTCCCTGTGCGTTTTTGAGGCTTTCACCTTCATTGGTTAGGCGGCATTCCATGATATAGGTTTTGTCCTGCTGCTCATATTCCCTCATTGCCAGCTGCTGATCCAGAGCGGCCGGTACGTTGGCTGTCATTTTAAATACACAGGGAAGCCCTTTTTCCCTGAATTTATTTTCACAATACTCTATTTTATCCTCATATGCTTTTGTAGAAAGATAAAGCGGACTGACACAGTTCCCCTCATGGGCCGTTCCGCCGGAAAACCGGAGAATCCAGCCATCGTAAACCTCAGTATGCAAAACGGGAAACGCGTTAAGCGCAAGCTCTTCATAACGCAGTGCTGCAAAGTTCATAGTGTAAGCCTCCTCTACTATCTTCTATTTTACCCGGCATTTTCCATACAAAAAACAGAACAGGTGCTTTCAATCTTGCAAATTGTGCTTTATAATAAGGAATAAGAAAAATTTATGTTAGAGCATGTTTGAAAATTGTTCCAGCGTTGTCAGGAGAGTGAAGATGGAAAATTATGAAAAGACGGGGTATCTTAAGAATGATTTCAGGATTTTTCATTTGAAGGATGCCAGAAAAATGGATATTGCCTATCATTATCATGACTTTGACAAGATTGTTTTGTTCCTGAGCGGGGACGTGACGTACTCAATTGAGGGACGGCGGTACGAACTGAGGCCTTATGATGTTATTCTGGTAAAAGCCGGAGAGATCCACAGACCGGTGATTCACAGCGATATGCCTTATGAGAGGATTATTATTTATGTGTCTTCCGGGTTTATGCGGGAGTACAGAGATGAGAATTATGATTTGAGCCGGTGTTTTCAGGAAGCGAGGGAAAAACACGGAAATGTTCTGCGTATAGATAATCTGGAAAAAAGCAGCCTGTTTGCGGTGTGCAGGGAGCTGGAGCGTTCTTTCTCCAGCCAGGAATATGCCAATGGGCTTTATCAGAAGGTGCTTTTTCTGGAGTTTATGATATGGCTGAACCGGGCGCTGATTAACAATCATGCGAATTATCTTGAAAATGAAGTGTCAAACGAAAAGATTGCGGCTATTGTGGATTATATCAATGCTCATTTGAAGGATGAAATTACTGTGGATGGCCTGGCAGAGCATTTTTTTGTCAGCAGGTCTTATCTGATGCATCTGTTCAAAGCGGAAACCGGATATTCCATCGGTTCCTACATCAGTGAAAAGCGTCTGCTGCTGGCGAAAACACAGATTCAGAACGGAATGAGCGTTACGGAAGCATGCTATGCATGCGGTTTTAAGGATTATTCCACTTTTTCCAGGGCGTTTAAGAAAAAGTTCCAGACCACGCCAAAGCATTCTGGTAAGATTATCTGAACAGCTCTGTGAAATTATGAATCGAAGGAATCCATGAATCGCCGCAATCATTTCGCAGACAGGTAATTTGCCGGGCTTTCGCCAACTACCGGGAATTAATTGAAATCTTCCCGTGCAATTCTTTTTCCGTCTCTCCAGATTCTTTCAAGATCGTAGAAAAGGCGGTTTTCACGGTCGAAAACGTGGACGATAATATCGCCGTAATCCATGAGTATCCAGTTGGCTGTGTCATAGCCTTCAATTTGTTTCGGGCTGTAGCCGGCACGGCCCAGCTTTTCTTCCACGCTGTCCGTAAGTGCCTGGATCTGGCTGCGGTTGCTGCCGCTGGCAATCAGAAAATAATCTGCCAGAACGGATACTTCGCTGATGTCAATAATGCTGATGTCTTCCGCTTTCTTATCTTCCAGGGCTGTAATAGCCAGTCTGGTCATTTCCTTGGAACGTGTATCTGTCATAAAAGTACCTTTACCTTTCCGTATTTTGTTCTCTCAGTGATTTATAGTAATCATAGGTCTGACGGGTGGCTTCATCTATTTCCATCTTGGATGCGGTCAAATAATCAAGCGTATCCCCGAGTATCCGGAACAGACAGTCGTCCAAATCCGTGAAGGCAAGCCTGCGTACCTCCGGCAGTCCAGGAGCCTGGCTGCGGCCAGGTTCGATATAATCCGCAATGTAAATAATTTTATCCATAACGGTCATATCAGGGCGGCCTGTTGTATGGTAGGTGATGGCATCCAGGATTTCCCGATCAGAAATGCCGTATTTCTTCTGTGCAAGATAGCTTCCCACCTTTGCATGGAGGAGGAAAGGATTCTTCTCCTCTGCGGCATTGATTGGAATATTGTTTTTCCGGCAGATGTCCACTCTCTTCTCATTTGTCAGATTTTTGGCGCAGTCATGAAGGAGTCCCGCCGTCTGCGCTTTATGCACGTTCTGTCCGTAACGCATGGCCAGGGCGGCTGCTGTATAGGCGACGCCCAGCGTGTGCTCATATCTTTTTTCTTCCAGGGCCTTACTCATGGCTTTTCGTAAAGCAATGATTTCCTGATTTTCTTTGGGACGCTTTGCATCGGAATGTTTTGCTTCTTTATTCATGTCTGTTCTCCTGCGAAGCCGGGACTGTTAAATCCCGGTAAAGATTATTTTTTTCAATATATTCCCGGACGCTTTCATGGACAAGATAACGGATGGAACGTTCCTCACGGACCCGTCTGCGGATATCCGAGGAGGAAATATCTATATTCCCAATAGGTACCAGATGGATCTCGGCCTTAAATTTATCCTTCAGCTGCCCGGCCTTTTCCAGAAGCTCTTTTATATCACGGCCCTCACGCACCGCCGCAAGAATAACGGCCTTCTGAAAAATAATTTCAGGATCCTTCCAGCTTTCCATCTGGAACAGGCTGTCGGCTCCCAAAATAAAATAATAATCAGTTTCAGGATTCTCTTCCCCCAGCTGTTCCAGCGTCTGACAGGTATAGGTATAGCCGCCCCGGTCAATTTCCATGGAGGACAGGAAAAAATGCGGATTATCCGCAATGGACAGCCGCGTCATATGCAGCCTTGTGGCGCCGTCCAGAATTTCCGTCTGATCCTTCATATAAGAACAGCCGCTGGGAATAAAAAGAATTTCATCCAGCGAAAACATGGAGTAGGCATTTTCTGCCAGGAGCAGATGCCCCATATGCACGGGATTGAAGGTTCCTCCCATAATGCCCACTCTTCTGTGCCTTTTTTCTCCTTCTAAGGAGTGTGGTTCCTGATCTTTGCCTGTATTCATGAGGGATTCCTCCATTCAGACAGTTTTTCCTCTTACTATTTGGGAAGCTCGATCTTTTTATGATCCTTGCTTTCCTTGTAAAGGACGATTTTTTTACCGATGACCTGAACTACCTGGGATTTTGTCCGTTCTGCCACGGTAGCGGCGATTTCATTCGGATCATCAAAACAGTTCTTTAAAACGGCGATCTTAATCAGCTCCCGTTTGTTAAAAGCCTCCGAAATAGCTTCCGTCACTTCCGGAGTCAGGCTCCCCTTTCCAATCTGGAAAATTGGCTCCAGACTGCTGGCAAGGCTTTTGAGATAGGCTCTCTGTTTGCTTGTCATTTGTATTCCTCCCGCGCTTGCTTATTTATAGTAATCAAATTTCAATCCGTACATGCGGACCGTATCCCCCTCCTGAATTCCCAGTTCCTCCAGCTGTTCCAGTATGCCGGTTTCCTTAAGGAAATTCTGGAAGAAGGTGAAGCCCTTTTCCGAGTCCAGATTGGTATAGCCCAGCATCTTTTCGATACGGGGGCCTTCCACCACGTACTCATTTTCTTCTTCGTTATATTCCACGGTGTAGGGTTCATTGGAATAACCGTTTTCAAATTCCGGAAAATACTCCTGTTCGAAAACGACCTGCTTTACCTCAGTCTGATCCAGCAGGCCGCTTACATAATAAAGCAGCTCCTTCAACCCTTCCCCGCTTACCGCTGAAATCGGGAAAACCCGGATTCCCTTCGGCTCAAACTCAGCCTTCAGGGCATCGATGGGATTGTTTTCTGTATCTGTTATGGCATCAATTTTATTAGCTGCGATTACCGTGGGGCGGGAAGCGATTTCCATATTATATTCTTCCAGCTCCTTATTGATGGCATAAATATCTGCGATCGGGTCACGTCCTTCGGTTCCCGCCGCATCCACCATATGAATGATAACCCTGGTTCGTTCAATGTGGCGCAGAAACTCGTGGCCCAGGCCTACACCTTCCGAAGCGCCTTCAATCAGCCCCGGGATATCCGCGATGACAAAGCCCTTTGCGCCGTCCATATCCACCACGCCCAGATTAGGGATGATGGTGGTGAAATGATAATTGGCAATTTTAGGCCTGGCATTGGTAACTCTGGAAAGAAGCGTGGATTTTCCCACATTAGGAAAGCCTACCAGGCCAACGTCAGCTATCATCTTAAGCTCCAGAAGCAGCTCCAGTTCTCTGGCCGGCTGTCCCGGCTGGGCATATTTGGGAGCCTGCATGGTGCTGGTGGCATAATGCTGGTTGCCGTTGCCGCCGCGCCCCCCGGTAAGGAGAACGATTCTCCGGTTGTCACCGGACATATCGGCAATGACTTTTCCGCTTTCGGCTTCTTTGATGACAGTGCCTTCCGGAACCTTAATTATGATGTCTTCGCCATCCTTGCCGCGGCAGTTGCGTTTGCCGCCTTCCTGCCCGTCTACCGCCTTATATTTGCGGACATGCCTGAAATCGGTCAGGGTGTTCAGGCCTTCGTCCACCTGGAAAATAACATCTCCGCCCCTTCCGCCGTCTCCGCCGTCAGGGCCGCCGTTCGGTACATACTTTTCTCTGCGGAAAGAAACGTGACCGTCCCCGCCTTTGCCGCTTCTGACATAAATTCTCGCTCTGTCTGCAAACATAATTAATCCTTTCAAAAAACCGCAAAATGCGGCAAACTTTACAATAAATAATAATGGAAAGGGCTTCAAACAAAAGATGTTTGAAGCCCGGCAGATACGTACTTATTTTTCTACAGGATAAACGGAAGCCTGCTTTTTGTCTCTTCCTTTTCTTTCGAATCTCAGTACACCGTCTACTAATGCGAATAAAGTATCATCGCCGCCGCGTCCTACATTAACGCCGGGATGAATCTTTGTTCCACGCTGTCTGAAAAGAATGTTTCCTGCTTTAACGAACTGTCCATCAGCTCTCTTGGCGCCTAATCTCTTGGACTCGGAGTCTCTGCCGTTCTTTGTGGAACCAACTCCTTTTTTATGAGCAAAAAACTGAAGGTTCATTTTTAACATTGGGTCTACACCTCCTCGAATTGAAGTTTCAGGTATTTACTACCATATTGTTCTTTCACTTCCTGCAAGCCAAGCAACATGGAATCCATAAGGAGTGCGGTCTTCTTATTAACAGGATTGGCAAATCTGACATCAATTAAACCTTCCTCTTCATTGGTAATTACTGACATCTCCTCACCGGCAAACTGCTCGATGGAATTGATGGCGTTAATTACAAGGACGGATACGGATGCGCAGACTATATCCCTGCCTGCTGCGGCAAAACCGCTGTGGCCGATACAGGTGAACCCTGCATAGCCTCCTGTGCTTGTCTTTCTGACTAATATCTTCGTCATGATTTCTGATTAAGCGTTGATCTTTTCAATCTTAACCTGTGTGTAGGGCTGTCTGTGACCATTTTTCTTATGGTAACCGGTTTTTCTCTTATACTTGTAAACGATGACTTTCTTTCCTTTGCCTTCGCCTACTACAGTAGCAGAAACGGTAGCGTTAGCAACATCTTCGCCTACTTTAAGGCCGTTGTCACTCACTGCGATTACCTGGTCAAATGTAACAGCATCTCCTTCTGCTACGTTCAGTTTTTCAACCTTCAGAACGTCACCTTCGGAAACTTTATACTGCTTTCCACCTGTTGCAATAATTGCGTACATAGGGCACCTCCTATTTCCAAAACTCGCTAACTGCGGTGATGTCCCTGAGGACACACTTTTACCTCGTTATGCGGCATACTCATATATAATAGCATCGAGCCGGACAGGTGTCAACAAAAAATACGAAAAATTTGCCATAATTTTTTTTGCCATACATCTGAAAATATCGTAACGGTTCTGATGAGAGAGCTTTCATAAATTACCCAAAATGGTAAATGGTAATCTCCTGCGCATGAAAAGTATCGCCTTCCCAGAAGCCGTTCATTATCAAGCTGCGGCCGACCTCCAGATCCGCCTGGGTTCCCGGCGTGTTTGTCGAAGTGATTCCTCCGTCAGAGCTGCTGCAGATAGTGAACACGGTCTGATCATTATATTCAATATCAAGAAGCGTCTTGTCTTTAGTGGAGGAATAAGAGATCATGGATCCGTCATCCAGTGTTTCGTTAAAAATCTGATTCACCACAAAGCTGTTGGTCCCGATGGTCTCAATTTCGCCTGACAATTCAATGATGGCATGATCTGTGTCTGAAGCCTGTCCTTCTGTCTGCCCGCCGTTTTTGCCGGCATCATCAGCGGATGTATTTGCTGAAGCATTGCCTGAAGCAGGTGCATTACCGCTTTCCGTTATGTCTGCAGCTGACTGGCCGCTGCTTTCTGCAGCGGAAGGGGTTTCAACTTCACCGGGCCGGGAAGTAGGCGCGCCGCTCTCCTGCGTTGCCTGTGAAGGGGAGGAATTCTCTTGTCCGGATTGGGAAGAGCTGCCACAGGCAGCCAGAACGGCCGCGCACAGAAGGACTGCGCACAGGCACCCGGGGATTCTTTTCGTTTTTCTGTCTTGTTTTTTCATTTGCTTTTTTCCTTTCCTGTATGTAATCAGGCGGATTGCCGCCGTAAAAACAGGATATCAGGTTTATCTCTAAGAACCTTCTAAAGGAAACGGTAACAATACGGACGCCCAGACTGTTACCGGAAATGGGCAAAGAAATAGGCGGCGGTCTGGGAACGGGAGCTGAACTCCTCGGTTCTAAGCATGGCCTTCAGCTCTTCCCGGGTATAGAGCCCTGCGGTAATTTCTTCATTGGCAGAGGTATGGTCGGAAAAAGTTCCTTCAGCTTCCAGTATTACCATGTAGGTGCTCGTATCGGAAAAACCTACCGCAGAATAAGAGGGCGGCAGGATATCCAGGAAACGGGCGACGGTAAGGCCCGTCTCCTCATACAGCTCGCGGCGGGCGCAGTCCTCCACGCTTTCACCCTCCTGAAGCATCCCGGCGCACAGGTTATATATGGATTTATTGATGCTCATACGGAACTCCCGAAGTAGGAGCATGCGTTCCTTTTGAAAAGCAATTATCGTGACGCCGCTTGCCTTCCTGCCGATGTCCTGGGGAGAAGCAAGGCGGTTCCGGCTGACCAGTTCGAAAACTTTTTCTTTACCGCTTTTATTCAGATAGGTAAGCTCGTAATGCTTCAGATAGGCGCCTTCATGTATATTTTTCATACGGAGCAGCCGCATTGTTTTTTCCTCCAGCGAAAATGTTTGTAACCGGCAAGTCCAAAGCAGCCGGGAAAAAACTACTGTTCCAGCTGTTCTTTTAAGGGGCGACGGATTTTCTTCCGGGTGATTTCCACCAGGCCCAGAGGGGTCATATCAATCAATGCCGTTTTTACCGGATCCCGTTTTAACTGCGCGGACAGGAATTCCAGCAGTTCCTGTCTGTCGTCAGCCTCCTCCATGTTTATGAAATCCACCAGGATAATTCCGGAAAGATTACGCAGGCGCAGCTGTCTGGCAATTTCCAGGGCCGCCTCCCGGTTGATCATGCGGAAGGTGTCACGAATGCCCTTCTTACCGCTGTATTTGCCTGAATTTACGTCGATAACCGTGAGGGCTTCCGTCGGTTCTATGACGAGATAGCCGCCGGATTTGAGCCATACACGCGTTTCTGTGGCCTCCTTAAGCTTTGCAGACAGGCCGTACAGATTGGAAAGGGATACCCGGGGATCCTCATAAAACTGCAGCCGGGACAGTTCCTCCGGGTACTGGGTTTTCAGGAAATCAGCGGTTTCCTCATATAGTTGTCTGTCGTCCGTTATAATTGCATCAAACTGGTTGGTATAGGTGTCCCTTATTTCCATAAGATAAGGACTGGCAGGACGGTACAGACAGCTGTAGCAGGTACGTTTGTCGGCAACTGACAGAAGCTGGCAGGCCAGCGCAGAAAGCTTTTGGATATCGGAAACCAGCGGTTCCTTCTCCGTCAGCTCCCCGGCGTTGGTGCGAATGATGAGGGAAGCATTTTTCAGGACTTCCGTCAATTCGTCTGCAGGGAGGAAATCCCTCAGCCGCTTTTTGACTGCAGAATCCAGCTTGCCTGAAAAGACCAGCCTGCCGGGAGCTTCGGAAGGAATGAGGACCGCATAACGGCCGGAAAAGGAAAGCTCCGGGGTTACCACGGGATCCTTGGTTTTAACGGCCTCTTTTTCCACCTGGACAAGGATCTCGTCCCCAGCCAGCAGCCGTCCGTCATAGGGGCGGTTCAAAAGCCTGGGCTCCGCTCTGCCGTCCAAAGGAAGGAATGCCCGTCTGCTCTGCGTGAGATCCACAAAAGCGGCATTAATATTTTTCACCACATTGTTGATTTTCCCTACATAAATGCTGCCCAGAATGCAGGTATCGGCATCCGGGGCAGCGGGCGCGCAGGCAGCCGGCTGGTAGGCATTAACCTCCGTCAGCCGGCCTTCATTGAGGAGCAGGGACAGAATATGTCTGTCCTGTCTGAGTAAAATCAGTTTGGAATCGTTCAAAAATCTTCCCCCACTTCATCCAGCGGCACGAAAACGGGAGATTCCGCCGTACCGGTGTTGGTATAGGTTTCTTCCCGGACCTGCTGAAGCGCTATGGACGGCAGTTCTTCCTCCTGCGCATAAGGCTGACCCGCAAAGTATGGCAGCCGCTGCTGCCCGGCAAACCGCCACAGGGCGTTTATCAGCAGGGCCGGCTTGATATTGCCGCCGCTGCTGGCATCCACCAGAAATTCCAGACTGCCGTCTGCCGTTATTCTGCACTCATAAATTCCGGGTCTCAGATCCATCTGAGAGGTTCCTTTTTTTGTTTCCTTGGTAACCATAATGGCCGGCTGGGCAAGAAAGTCCTCCAGACAGGAATCAAGGAAATGGAAATCAAACGCAGGATCCTTAAAGTATACAGTATATCTGGCGGCCGCCACACTGGCCATGGCATTCCCCGCATTTTCCGGCAATGCCTTCACACTGAGGATTTCAATGCCTGGAACGCTCACTTCATTCAGCCTGCGGCACATCTCTGCCGAAGACATTTGCGGTTTCAGGGCATTTTCTGCGGAGTTTTTCACCTCTATGTCCATATATTCCCCATTACTGTACATTCCTACTCCCAGCGGAGAGGCAAAGCTCATGATTTGGTGTGGGCTGTAGCCTGTGGAATAGGCCACGTCAATACCGGCCCTGCGAATCGCTTTCTGGAAAAAGCGCATCACATCCAGATGGCCGATGAATTTCATGCAGCCATATTTAGCAAATTTTACACGTACCTTCATGCCTGCGCCCCTCCTTTCTCTTCCTGTGCCGGCGGCTGTGTTTCTCCTGCAATTCCGCCGGTGTCCTGATGCAGCTGGGCATATTCTGTCAGCGTACGCGCTGAACCGTCTTCAATTTCCCCTTGCGCATTTCTTTCCTCAAAACAGATGCCTCCTTTAAAGCGGGAAGCACCGCAGCCCTGGCACTGCTGTTTACAGTTGGGGGTTACAATTCCCTCCTGGGCACGGAGCCATTCTCTCTTCAGGAATTCCTTGGAAACACCGCAGTCAAGAAAATCCCAGGGGAATATTTCATCCAGGCTCCTTTCCCTTGTGGTATAGAAACTGATATCAAGGCCGCATTCTTCAAAAGCCGCAAGCCAAACTTCATTTTTGAAAAATTCACTCCAGGAATCATAAAGGCAGCCTTTTTCATAGGCCTTCAGGATAACGGGGGCAATCTTTCGGTCGCCTCTGGCAAATACACCTTCCAGAACGCTTACATCGGCTTCGTGCCAGTTGTATTTGATTCTTTTCTGGTTCAGCTGTTCCCTGATTGCCGTTTTCGTCAGATGGGCTTTTTCCAGGAATTCCTCCTTTGTGCTCATCTTCGCCCACTGGAAGGGGGTAAAGGGCTTGGGAATGAAGAACGATGTACTGGCCACAATCTGCACCTGTCCCGTTCTTTTTTCTCTGGGAACCGTCTCAAAGAAAAGCGCGGCAATTTTATTGGAAAGCTCGGCGATGCCGCGGATATCCTCTTCTGTCTCCGTGGGCAGGCCCAGCATAAAATACAGCTTCACTCTTGTCCAGCCGCCTTCAAAGGCCATGGCTGCACCCTTGAGGATTACCTCCTCCGTCAGGCCTTTATTGATAACATCGCGCAGTCGCTGGCTTCCGGCTTCCGGCGCGAAGGTCAGGCTGCTTTTTTTCACATCCTGTACCTTGCTCATGATATCAAGGGAAAAAGCGTCGATACGCAAGGAAGGCAGTGAAATATTCACCATACGTTCACGGCAGGTATCCATAAGGAAGGTTACCAGCTCTTCCAGCCTGGAATAATCGCTGGAGCTTAAGGAGCTGAGGGAAATTTCCTCCTGCCCCGTGCTTTCCAGCATATCGATGGCATACTGTTTAAGCATGTCCACATCCCGCTCCCTCACCGGGCGGTAAAGCTGCCCGGCCTGGCAGAAACGGCAGCCTCTGATACACCCCCTCTGAATTTCCAGCGTAACCCTGTCCTGGGTGATTTTGATAAAAGGAACCACAGGCTTCCTGGGGTAATAGGTATCCGTCAGATCCATCTGGATCTGCTTGAGAATCCTGGATGGGATTCCTTCCACATTCGGGGTAAAAGAGGCGATGGTGCCGTCTTCCTTATAGCTTACATCATAAAGAGAGGGAACATACATACCAGGAAGCTTTGCGGCCTCAATGAGAAACTCCCTGCGGCTGTTGCCGTTTTTGCGGTATTCCTTATAGAGATCCAGAAGCTGCCGGTAGATCGTCTCTCCTTCTCCAATATAGAAAATATCAAAAAAGTCTGCGATAGGCTCCGGGTTATAGGTACAGGGACCGCCGCCGATCACGATGGGGAAGGTTTCATCCCTGTCACGGGAAAGCAACGGAATTCCCGCCAGATCCAGGATCTGCAGAATATTGGTGTAGCACATTTCATACTGAATGGTGATGCCTAAAAAATCAAAATTTCTCACAGGCTCCTGGGATTCCAGCGCGAACAGCGGGATATGCTTTTCACGCATTATTTTGTCCAGATCCACCCATGGGGAATAGACACGTTCACACCAGGTATCCTCCCAGCTGTTGAACATGTCATACAGGATCTGAATCCCCAGGTGGGACATGCCGATTTCGTAAACGTCCGGGAAACACATGGCAAAGCGGATATCTACCTTGTCTTTATCCTTCACAACCGCGTTTACCTCCCCGCCGATATAACGGGCAGGCTTCTCTATATTTAACAATATTTCATCACTTAACGCTAAATTGCCCGTGATTAACTCTCTTGTATTCGTTGAAACATTGTTTTTTGTGGTTATTTTGTTCATTCTTTTTTTCGCCTTTACTGTGCAATTAATACGATTATATTTTCTCTTTTATTTTGACTGGTTACAATTGTTATTACAATATCACTGGCTGATAAATATCATGAAAATCTGGGACAAACTGCTTTTGCTTTTCATACCATGCCCGTTTTACAATGAGTTCATCAATCACCCAGGCTGGAACAGGAACGCACCGGATACTATTTGAAGTTCTTGTTTCAACTTTCTGTGTCGTCAGAATTTCTGTTTCCGCATTGATATTACGTCCCAGCTGTCTCTTAATATATATTGCACCTGATGAAAAGTCAACATCTTATCCGCCAGGTGATAGTTTGACATATATCGCCCTGCTATACGGATCGTATATCTCTCCACATCAAAATTTTCATGCCGGAGACCACGAATCTCTCCTGATCTGAGTCCTGCAAAAAGGCCAGGGAGAATTTCAAAATAGCAGCCGGGATGCTCAGATGATTAATTTCTTCAGCTTTTTTTGGCTTTATACCCTCCTTCCAGTGTGTAATAAACCGTAAAATTATTTAAATTACGGTACGTTTTACATATCTCCAACTGTCGTTTATGAAGTGTACATCATTCTCCATGTAAGCATTACCTTCTAACCGCTTACAATGGAAAACTTGATAATCCGTATAAATTGTACTATATGTTTTTTTTTATGTCAAAGTCTTATGATCCGTTCATTTATCAAAACTGGATTTGATAATCCTATAGATTCAAGAGTTATTGCCGCCCTTTCATTAACAAAGTTTATTCCGTATCCGTCTGACATAAAGATCTGCTAATCTATTACAATGCATATATAGGTGGGCACCCTCCTTATTTACCTGAAGGGCAAATAAAAGATATCATCCAACAAAAATGCGGATATTCTTTCACTTAAAGGATTACCCGAAGAAACATTTCGGCAAAAATTCTTTGAGCTGCATACATGCATTGATGAAGATGATGAACTATATAAGTCATTTATTAATACTCTGAAATGCCAGCCAGATATGGTCCCCAGTATTATCCTGCTCCGAAGATTTTATTATATATGGAAAAAGCTGAAAATCGCCTAAAAAGTTTTACATTTGTAAATTTTTTATGGCTGTGCTATACTAATGCCAGAGGTGAAGTAAAATTATGATTAAAAATACTACAAATCCCGCGGCCATCCGTTCCCGAAATGCCCTTGCCACTTCTCTGGTTTCGCTGCTTTTGGAACGCCCTTTAAAAGACATCACGATTGAGGACATCACCAGCAGCGCCGGCCTGTCCCGGCAAACCTTTTACACGAATTTCAGCCAGAAGGAGGACATTCTGGAGAACTCTTTAAACCAGCTTTTTTCCATGTTTATAAACGGTCTGCCCAAGCTGCCTGAAACGCTGGAAGAGATGCTGGCCGTCTATTTCGAATTTTGGAGCGGTCACAAAAAGTTCCTGTCCGTGCTGTTTGACAATCAGCTTTCCCACATCTTTGCCATCGACAACATTTTTCTTTTCAAAAATGAGTTTTCCTTTTATGCCAAAAAAGGAGCCAAATCACAGGATGAACTCCCATATCTGGAAAATTATCTGGCCGGCCTGACTTTTCAGCTGCTTCGCACCTGGCAGCAAAATGCCTGGAAGGAGGAAACGGAAACAATTGTGCATCTTGCCTGCCGTCTTTTGAAAGGGGATTTTTTGATTGAAAAATAAGAATGTAAACAAGAAACTGATCATCGGCATCATAATCGTCGGTGCATTTATCAGTTCATTAAATCAGACTGTAATGACTGCCTCACTGCCAAGAATTATGACAGAATTCGGCATCACTGCAAGCGTGGGACAATGGCTCACCACCGGATATCTGCTGGTAATGGGGATCATGATTCCCTGTACCGGTTATCTCATGGAACACTTTTCTTCCAGAAAATTATATCTGATCTCTGTTTCCCTGTTTTTTATCGGCTGCGCGGCCGCCGCATTTTCTCCCAACATTTATCTTCTTCTTTTGGCCCGTGTGGTGCAGGCGCTGGGGGCCGGAATCCTTCTGCCGCTTCCCCAGGTTGTGGCATTCCGGCTTTACCGGCCCGAAGAGCGCGGCACCATTATGGGCATTGTAGGGCTCACCACCGGATTTGCGCCGGCTTTTGGCCCTACTTTTGCCGGATGGATTGCGGATTCATTTGGCTGGCGGAGCATTTTCTATATTATGTGCGCCCTTGCTGCCCTGAGCATTGTATTGGGCATAGTAAAACTTCCGGAAGAAGAAAAGCATTCGGAAGGAAAGCTGGATATCCTCTCCGTAATACTGTCAACCATCGGCTTCTGCGGTCTTTTGACTGGCGTCTCCAACCAGGGAATTTACGGCTTTTTCTCACCTGTAGTCTTCGGTCCTCTGGCGGTGGGGATTCTGTGCATCGTGCTTTTCTCCCTGCGGCAGCTGAAGCTTCCCTCCCCTCTTCTTGAACTGCGGATTTTCCAAAACAGGAATTTCACCCTGGGAACAGTCCTTTTGATTTTCGCCTACGGCTCCATGCTGTCGGTTTCCACACTGCTGCCCATTTATATTCAAAATCTGAGACATTATTCCGCCACCGTCTCCGGTCTGGTCATGCTGCCGGGCGCTCTTTTTCTGGCTCTCTTAAATCCCCTGTGCGGCAGGATTCTGGATAAAAGGGGGCCTTATCTACTCTCTCTTGCAGGGCTGGTGCTTCTGGGCGGCGCAACCTTCGGCCTTTCTTTTATCGGTATCGACACGCCGCTTGCAACAGTGGTCATCCTATACGCTTTCCGTACGCTGGGGGTTGTGGCTCTTCTTCAGCCGCTGCAGACCTGGGCGGTGAACTCGGTAGAATCGAAATTTATTTCCCATGGGACAGCCCTCATGAATACGGTGCGCCAGGTGGGCGGTTCCATCATCAGCGCCCTTTTGGTAACAGTCATGTCCGTTTCTGCCAGGGACAATGGGGATATGAAGGGAATTGAGACTTCTTTTCTGGTAACTTCCATTCTTGTTTTTCTCTCCCTAGCTGTCAGCGCCGTATTGATGCGCCCGAAAAAAAGTGCGGAAGAAAGCTGGGAAAAAGAATCTGCCGCCGCTTTGCCGGAAGATTCTTCCCATATTATCATCACAATTGCCCGGGAATACGGAAGCGGCGGCCGGGAGATCGGCCTGAAAGTTGCCCGGGCTTTGAAAATCCCTTTTTATGACCGGGAACTGATCGCCATGGAAGCCCGGGAATGCGGATTGTCCAGCGATTATGTGGAATCAACGGAGGAAGGCCTTTCTCTGCGGGATACCGCATGGAACTGGGCCGCTCAAAGCTATGGTGCCTTTGAGACCCATCTTTTTGCCACCGGAAATCTGAGTGAAGCGGATCGTCTCTTTCAGGCACAGCGGCAGGTCATCAGGCAGATCGCCCGGAAAGGCTCCTGCGTCATTATCGGGCGGTGCGCTGACTATATTTTAAAAGATTATCCCGGCTGTCTGCGCATCTTTATCCGCTCTGATCCAGGCCAAAGGCGGCAGCGCATCCAAACCGAGTATAAAATCCCTCCCGAAAAAACAGACGCCGTCATGAAGCAGAAGGACAGTGAACGGGCTTTTCATCATAAGCGTTACACCGGTCAGACCTGGGGCGCTCCCTCCAACTACCATATCGTTCTGAACAGCTCCCTTTTGGGGATTGACAGATGCGTGCGGCTGATCGTGGAGAGCGTCCGGACAGTAAAATAATCTGATTAAGGTAGGGGCTATCTATTAACTGATAGCCCCTTTCTTCGAAGGAAAACATTAGCTGCCGTCTGTGTATACCCAAAGTAAAAAGATTATGCAATATAAAAATACTAATTATAGGAATAATTAAAAGTACCTGAAAAGTTTTATCATATATTTTTGATACCTTATCGCCAAATATTTTTGCGGCAATTAATTCACATATTAATATGAATATATCTGATATATTCTGAAAATTTTGATTTACCGGTATAACATTATCTTTTTTCATTAGCAAGTTGAGAGCTCAACAAACTGCGATGCAGTTTACTTTAAAGGATAGAGGCATTGTCATATGATTTAAAAAATAAGTCTTTTCCAAATAACGTGAAAATCCCCGTAAACCCGGAAGCTTTCAGGCAATTCTTTTTTTATTTTGTTTCTCCAAATAATCATTTTGAGTAAGCAGTATATACAATACTGATTCATACTAACACCTTCCCATTTTGCCTGCAATGCAAGCTCACGATGAAGGCATTATGGCATCCGCAGTTTAAACGGTCCGGGATACTTCCATAGTTATATCCGGTTCAGAAGATTCCTGGCAGTTTCTGTTATTTCACAACTCCTTAGCTTATTGTCCGGTATCTGACTTATCCTGTAAAATATAAGGAAACTGGCTGATAAAATCAACGAGTTTTGTTTCCTGTACATTGACAGCCGCTTCAATCTGCTGTGCGGTGATGCCCGCAATACTGACATCCTGCCCCCGGCAAAAATAATAAATACCAAATAACAGCACTGCAATAACAAGCCGCAGGCCAAAGGAGGACATATGTACGCTTTCATCCGGACGTGAATACTCCGCCGCAGTCAACGGATAGCCATATTCGTCAAAGCCGCCGTAGCTGTCGCTTTTTCCATAAAGAATTTCTTCCCGTGTACGGATACGCATCTGGTTATTGTGGTTTTCTTCTCTTATCAGGCGCATCAGCTCCAGTCTGCGCTGGGTGTTATTATCCTGGTTCATAAACGACCTCCGGCTCCGGAAGCTTTTTTAATTCCCGGAGCCAGTTTTATTCTTATTAAAAAATATGACCGGATATGTCAGGACATACCAGTTTTTTTGTGGGACAGCCTGCGATATTCCCGTAGGAACAGAATGCTGGTTACAGTAACCGCAATCGTATCAGCCACCGGTTCGGCCAGGAATACGCCGAATACCTTATCAGGAAGTATGGCGGGCAGCAGGAAAATAAGCGGTATCAGCAAAATAACCTTTCTTAAAAGCGCCAGAAAAACAGAGGTCAGCGCGTTGCCCAGGGCAATAAAGGTTTGCTGACAGGCAATTTGGATGCCAAACAGCAGGGATGCCGCCATATAAATACGGATAGCCCATTCCGTATAAACAGCCAGTTCTGCATTGCCTGTAAAAATGGCAATAAAAATCTGTGGCAGGAACATGGCAATCGCCCACAGCAGCGTGCTGTATGCAAGGCATGCAACCAGCAGCAGGCGGAAAGCCTTCTTCACACGGTCAATGCTTCCGGCGCCGTAATTAAAGCTGATAATGGGCTGCGCGCCCTGGGTCATTCCCTGAAGCGGGAGCATGGAGAACTGCATGACACTGGTCATAATTGTCATGGCCCCTACTGCGATATCTCCGCCGTATTTTAACAGAGAGGTATTAAAGCATACGGAAATGATACTTTCCGTAAACTGCATAATAAAGGGAGACACACCAAGACCGATGCTGGGAAGGATAATGGCAGCCGACAACTTCAGATTTTTCCTGCGGATGCGCAGAGAACTTTTATCGGAGGAAAGGAAACGAAGCACCCAGACAAAGGATACTGCCTGTGAAAGAATAGTGGCGAGCGCCGCACCTCTGACGCCCATATTCAGGCCGAAAATAAAAATCGGATCAAGGATAATATTGCAGACAGCGCCGATTGCTACGGTAAGCATACCGGTTTTGGCATAGCCCTGGGCATTGATAAAGGCATTCAGGCCGAGAGATATCTGTACAAATAAGGTTCCTATGCCATAGATCTGCATGTAGGCCCAGGCGTAGCCGATGGTATTTTCACTGGCTCCAAATAACAGCAGAATCGGCTGGCCAAACAGCAGAATTACCGCCGTGAGCACAATTGCCATCAAAACAAGCATAGTGGTACAGTTGCCCAGTATTTTTTCTGCGGTTTCGTTATCCCCTTTTCCCATCATAATTGAGGCCCGCGGCGCACCGCCCATGCTTACCAGCGCCGCAAATGCGGAAATGGCCATGATAACGGGCATTGTTACGCCTACACCCGTCAAGGCGCTGGGACCCACCTCCGGTATGTGGCCGATATACATGCGGTCAACCATGTTATACATGACATTGATGATTTGTGCCAGTATGGCAGGCAGCGCCAGCCTGAAAAGAAGCTTCCCGATACTGCCGTTTCCAAGATCGGCTTCTTTTTCCTTTGTTGCTTTCATAGATAAAATCCCCTTTCAATAGTTATATTGTGGCTGCCCGGAGGGATGCCGCCAAATACAGCATTCTTCTGTCCTGGCTGGGTAGCGGTATCTGGTATACCTGTGAAACCTTAGGCTTTTTCCTAACGCTGGCAGTAATTGAGTTATTGTAACGGCCTTGAATATAATAGCATTTCAAGGTTGGAGTCTCAGATACTGTCCTCTCTTTAAATAAAATAACTTTCGATGACTTTCATAACAAATCATGAGCCTTCCCAGGCATATCAGAATTTTTCCATTAGCCAGGAAAAACAGTGCTTCGGATAGCGGCATATACCAGTAGTTTTTTATATGTTGATTTGTTCTAAAAAGAACTAATCTGATAAATAATATACAGTGAAAGCGAACGGTTGTCAATTAAATTTCTCACTTCCTAAATATACTTGATTTCTATACTCTTCTTCTATGCAGATAATGGGCTCCTTGGATACCCGGGAGCTCGGTGAGCCATAATTTAAATACATTTCCTATATACGGAGGAAGACCTACTGTACATTTGCATAAGGTTCGGTTTAACAAAATTTCAATCCACTTCTTCTATACAGAGGAAGACGCTGTGTGCCATGAATAACTTATAGACTGCACCATTTCAATCCACTTCCTCTATACAGAGGAAGACATTTCCGAGTAAGAAGGATTCCTTTGATAGGATATTTCAATCCACTTCCTCTATACAGAGGAAGACCAGGATGTACCGGACCCTTCCGGTCTGCGGCATATTTCAATCCACTTCCTCTATACA
>NZ_KE992763.1:0-352 GCF_000466465.2 Clostridium sp. KLE 1755 | reverse complement strand
AATCCACTTCCTCTATACAGAGGAAGACTCCGAACGCTGCACTGTCTCCCACTGTCAGTGTATTTCAATCCACTTCCTCTATACAGAGGAAGACCAGTATCTCCGCCGCCGTGTATCCAGATACCGTATTTCAATCCACTTCCTCTATACAGAGGAAGACCCCTTCGGGTAAGCACCGGGGAGGTTGTGGAGGCATTTCAATCCACTTCCTCTATACACAGGAAGACTATGCCCTTCTTGAGCCTATATATTTTTTTTGTATTTCAATCCACTTCCTCTATACAGAGGAAGACCCGAAGACTCAGCAATATCGTCAGAAGGAGAATATTTCAATCCACTTCCTCTATACAGA
>NZ_KE992762.1:28078-28608 GCF_000466465.2 Clostridium sp. KLE 1755 | reverse complement strand
GCCTCCACCTCTGGACGGGCTTGCCTTGGACGGGCCAGATTTGGACGGGTTGGTTTTGGACGCGCCAGCTTTGGCCGCGCCCCCTTTGGATATCCCGCCTTTGCCCGTTCCGCCTTTGGACGTACCGGCGCCAGGAACCGTTTTCTTCTTGGGCGCAGCGGCAGCAGGCTTTTTCCCGCTGCCTGTTTTATGATCCTGAACGGATTTTTTCTTCTGTTTTTTCATTTCATCCGTCTTCATTTACAGTTCCTGCCCTTATGCATCCGATTAGCTTTATCACTTTTCAAGGCTTCCCGCAAAGGCTTCCGGAATTGCAGAAGCCTTATAAGCCTTCCCCTGCCGCTTTCACCAGCTGTCGATATCCGCTCCCAGCTGTCTTAAATCCCGGCAGATATCTTCATAGCCGCGGTCAATAAAATACCTGTTTCCCACTGCGGTAAGTCCTTCCGCACACAGCCCGGCGACCACAAGCGCAGCCCCGCCCCGCAGCTCGCTGGCGGTCACCTGTCTGCCGGTGAGCCTCCGCCCGC
>NZ_KE992762.1:0-27978 GCF_000466465.2 Clostridium sp. KLE 1755 | reverse complement strand
ACCTGTCTGCCGGTGAGCCTCCGCCCGCCGGGGATACAGGCCAGCTTGTTATCCTGCACGTCAATTTCCGTGCCCATACGGTTCAGCTCCGCCACTACCACAAAACGGTCATTAAAAATTGTTTCCTTCAGTCTGCTTTCCCCGTCTGCCAGCGCCATGGCCACCAGCAAAGGCGACTGGAGATCCGTGGGAAAACCGGGATAGCTGCCCGTTTCCACGTAACCCGGCGAAAAAAGGATTCCCCTTCGCTGTACCCACAGCCCTTCGTCCCCTCTGCGCAGGCTACAGCCCATACGTATGGCCACATCCTCCATGGCGTTCAGCTGGCCTTCCGGGGGATTTTTCATAAAAATCTCACCGCCCGTAGCCAGGCAGGCACACAGATAGGTTCCCGCCACAATCCTGTCGGAAGGGATTTCAAAGCAGCAGGGATGCAGCGCCTTGCCGCCCCTTACTGTAATACAGCCCGTCTGCTCGCCCCGGATATCTGCGCCAGCACATCGCAGGAATGCACACAGGCTGCCGATTTCCGGCTCCATGGCGCACCTTCGTATCCTGGTCACGCCCTCCGCCGCCACCGCCGCCATAACGGCGTTTTCCGTGGCGCCCACACTGGGAAACTCCAGTAAAATATCCGTTCCCCTAAGGCCTGCCGTCCAGGCCTCCAGTTCCTGATCACTGTCGCTGTAACAGGTGCCCAGACTTCTTAATGCCTTTAGATGGATATCAATCGGCCTGTCTCCTATGACACAGCCTCCCGGATAATGCAGGGATACCTCACCGGTTCTTCCCAGCATGGGCCCCATCAGCATGACGGACGAGCGCATCATCGTTACATATTCCTCCGGCAGCCGGCTCCTGCTGACTGCCGACGCATCGATGCGTACCTCATTTTTATCCCGTTCCACAAAACAGCCGATGCTTTGAAGCAGCCGGCACATATATTCCACATCCGCTATGCGGGGACAGTTCTTCAGTACACTGATCCCAGGAATCAAAAGAGCCGCTGCCATGATCGGCAGCGCCGCGTTTTTGGAACCCTGGATTGTAACTTCGCCGTACAAGGGCGCGTTTCCGCTGATATAAATAGACTTCAAATGTCCACCTTCCCGGATTTTTTCAAAACAGGTAATTGTTCAGTGCCTTCACAGTTTCTGTCAAAACTCATCCCAAATTGCCTTTGGCGGTGAATTTTGGCACTCCCGGATCGCTTTCTTACGGTCAGTGCAGCATGTGCGCCGGCCTGACTGAAAAATTACCTAAACAGAACTATTCTATCCTATGCGGAAGGTGACATAAATGTTACTGTCTATGGCTTTGCGGCCCTCCTTGCAGCGGTTTGGGCCGCCCTGTAGCGGCCTTTTTTCTTTCTACACATTTTTCAGCTTAATGCCCTTGGCCACGCTGAGGACAAGTCCGATTTCAATGAGCAGGAACATGACCGAGGAGCCACCGTAGCTGATAAACGGCAGGGAAATACCGGTGTTTGGAATGGTATTGGTTACTACGGCGATGTTCAGGATCACCTGAATGGCAATATGCCCCATCACTCCAACCACCAAAAGCGCGCCGAACAGATCCGAGGCATTGTTGGCAATTACCATGAAACGCCAGATGAGCAGCACAAAAAGCAAAATAACCGCAATGCCGCCGAACAGCCCCAGCTCTTCACAGATAATGGAAAAAATCATGTCGTTCTGCGCTTCGGGAAGGAAGCCCAGCTTCTGCATGCTCTGTCCCAGCCCCTTGCCGAAAATGCCGCCGGAGCCAATGGCATACAGCGCCTGCAGCGTCTGGAAGCCGGTACCGGAAGCATAAGCTTCCGGGTTCAGCCAGGCCAGGATGCGGCCCCCGCGGAAGCCCAGATCGCTGTGTTCCATCTGGATAATGGCGAATACCAGCGCCGCCACCGCCGCCACGCCTGCAGCTCCCATCAGCACAAACCGTTTGTAGTCCGGGCTTGCCACAAAAAGCATCAGCAGCGCAATACCGAAAATAATAATTGCGGAGCTCATGTTATTGGTAATTTTCCAGACCATCAGACAGATGGGCACGGGAATCATCAGCACCAGCCAGAAGCCCCTTCCGGTCCGGATCCCTTTTCCCATCTTACAGATGAAGCTGGCTAAAAAAAGGATCATACACAGCTTTGCGATTTCCGCAGGCTGTACGGAAAGTCCCAGATTCAGCCAGCGCCTGGCTCCATTGGCTTCAATGCCCAGGGGCGTAAGGACCAGCGCTATGAGGATGGCCGACACAAAATATCCCAGCACCGCAAACCTTTCCCAGAAGTGATAAGGGATGTTTGCCACAACAATCATTGCAACCAGCCCCATCACGGCAGCCAGCGCCTGATGCTTGAGATAATAGGCTTCATCGTATTTCAGGCTGGCCGAAAGGGACGCCTCGTAGGAGCTGGTGGAATAAACCATGATCATTCCGAAGCCCAGCAGGAACAATACGATAAACAGCAGGGTATAATCAAAAAAATATTCAGCTTGCTTTTTGTTTCTTCTGGATGCCACGCAATCACTCCTTCAATTGATTCACATATTCCTTGAACATATCTCCCCTCACCTCATAGTTGGGGAACATTCCCCAGCTGGCGCAGGCGGGTGAAAGCAGTACTGCGTCTCCGGAAACTGCATTTTTCACACAGATATCCATACATTCCTCGAATGTATCTGCGAAAACAATATTGTTGAAACCATGTTTTCTGGCACACTCCGCTATTTTTTCCTTTGTCTGTCCGATCAGGACAAGTAGCCTGACCTTTCCGTCAAAGGCCTCGATCCATTCATCATATTCGCTCTGTTTGTCATAGCCGCCCCCAATCAGTATGGTCGGCCGGTTCATGGCGCGGATTCCCTGGATGGCCGCGTCCGGGTTGGTTCCTTTGGAATCGTTGTAATAGGCGACCCCTTTTTTGGTTGCCACATATTCAATCCGGTGCTCCACCGCCTTGAAATGCTTCACTGTATTCAGTATATGCTCCATAGGCACGCCGTATGACGAAGACATAGCAATTGCCGCCATGACATTTTCCACATTATGGATTCCGAGAAGCTGCATATCGTGGATATTCATGAGCCGTTCCTCCGCTCCGCCCACGCTGCGGCAGATATCCTCTCCGTCCAGATAATACCCCTCTTCAAGCCTCCTGGCTGAAGAAAACCAGACCACCGACGCCGGGCACCGTTCCCCGAAATCCCTGGTATAAGGATCCTCATAGTTCAGCACACAGGTATCCGCCTTCGTCTGATTTTTGGTAATGGATTCCTTCACCGCCACATAATTTTCCATGGTATGATGTCGGTTCAGATGATCCGGCGTAATATTCAGGATGGCCGTCACCACCGGGTGGAAATTCTCCGTGGTTTCCAGCTGGAAGCTACTGATTTCCGCCACCGTCACACTGTCCTCCCGTGTATGCAGAGCTTCCAGCGTATAAGGCGTGCCGATATTCCCCACCACAAAAACGGAGGAATAATAATCGCTCATAATCTTTCCCGTAAGAGCCGTAGTCGTGGTCTTGCCATTGGTCCCGGTAATTGCTATCACCTTACCTTTGGAAAAAGCATAGCCCAGCTCTACCTCACCCCAAACACGCACACCCTTGTCCCTGAACTTCTCCACAAAAGGCGTATCCACCGGAACACCGGGGCTGAGCACCAGAAGCTGCGCCTCATCCGCAGCCTGATCCGGAAGCTTTCCCGTAATAACCTCCGCACGTACCCCCTCCGGCAGCTTCTTCTCCACTTCCCTCTTATCCGTACCTTCATTTTCATCAAAAAGGACAGGCACCGCCCCCACCTGAGAAAGCAGCGCCGCAGCAGCAATCCCGCTCTTCCCCGTCCCTACAATCAAAACCTTTTTTCCTTCTATATTCATCTCCACTCCCATCCGCCCGCCGCAGCAGACAAAGTCAAAATTCCCACTCCATCCCAAACCCATACACCATCAAGCTAACAATATATCCCCCATACCCCCACTCTCCAAACATACTCAACTCTTCCCCAACCGCTTCCCGCCCTTTCCTCTCGCCCTTTCTCCCGCACTCCAAGCCCCCGGAAGAATGGCCCCCCGCCATTCTTCCAGGCGGGACATAGAAGTTCTTAGGCAGCGTCCTTTGCTGCCTTAGAACTTCTTCCCGCCTTTTATATGGCGATAAGCGCCACCAGGCAAAGGATAGCCGTAACGACAGAAAAAAACGCCACAATCCTTGTTTCCGACCAGCCCCCCAGCTCAAAATGATGATGCAGGGGCGCCATCCGGAAGAGCCGCCGCCCTCCGGTCAGCTTGAAAAAAAGCACCTGGAGGATTACGGAAACCACCTCGATAAGATAAATAAACCCGATAATCGGTATAAACAGCTGAAGCTGCATCATATAGGCGGCCGCCGCCACAAAGCCCCCCAGCGCCAGGGAACCGGTATCCCCCATGAAAACGCTGGCAGGATACACATTAAACAGCAGAAATCCCAGCAGCGCCCCCGCAACAGCGCAGGTGACAGGTTCGATTCTCGTCCCCGTACCTATGGCCGCCGCCGAAAGGAAGCTTGCCGCCAGCACCGTGACACTGGCTGCCAGGCCGTCCAGGCCGTCGGTGAAATTGGCGCCGTTCACCGTTCCAATGACGATAAAAAATAAAAGGGGGATATTCAGCCAGCCCAAATCCAGCTCTTTCCCCGGCATAAAGGGAATCTTCGCCGCCAGGCTGATGTCCGTGCATTTTAACAGGTAATAGGCAAAAAGGCCTGTCACTACCAGCTGCCCCGCCATCTTTTGTATTGGGGTAAGCCCCATGGAACGCTTCAGGATTACCTTTATGTAATCATCCAGGAACCCGATCAGCCCAAACCCCAGAGTCATCAGGAGAATGGGCTTGATTTCCGGATAATCCTCCATATAAAAAAGGGAGGTTACTATCATGGCCGACAATATCAGGATTCCTCCCATCGTCGGCGTTCCGTTCTTTTTCAAATGGCTTTTGGGCCCTTCATCTCTGACGGTCTGCCCAGCCTTAAGTCTCTTTAGAAAAGGTATGATTACCGGTCCCAGAAACACGCTTACAAGAAACGAGATGAGAACCGGAAGACAAACGGATAAACTCATTTGACCTTTCCCGTGACTGTTCAGTCAGCCTTTCCTTTCAATTTGCCTGCTGCCCATCTATGCTGTAGTCCATTTTTTCCAGGTAAGGAAGGATGTTCTCAAAGAGCTGGCGGACAATCGGCGCGGACACCTGTCCTCCATAATATACCCCCTGAGGGTTGGTAATAATGGCCATGGCAAGCACCTTCGGATCATCGGCCGGGGCAAATCCAAGGAACGAGGCAATATAGCGTCCCGTACCTCTGGGCAGGGTCTGGCTCGTCGCCGTCTTGCCTCCCACCCTGTAGCCTTCCACATATCCGTTCTTACCACCTCCGTTTTCCACTACCTGTTCCAGCATATAACGCAGTTTTTCGCAGGTATCCTCCGATACGATTCCCGTGGTGACGGGATATTCGAAGGTATTCGTCACATTGCCCGTTTCATCCACCGTCCTTACGCCGAAATGGGGCGTAATGCGGTTGCCGCCGTTAATCAGCGAGGAAACCGTGGTTGCCAGCTGAATGGGCGTTATCTGGAAGGACTGGCCAAAGGATATGGTCGCCAGCTCCACCAGACCGATGTTTTCAGGCTTGTGCATGATAGTCCCGGCCTCTCCCGGCAAATCCACATTTGTTTTGGTAAGAAGCCCGAACTGGTTAAAATATCTGTAGTAATTGTCCGCTCCCAGCCTCAGCCCCACCGTAACGAATACGGGGTTGCAGGAGTTCATGGTAGCCTGGACAAAGTTTTCTGCCCCGTGACCTGAGGTTTTATGGCACCGGATCCTGCGATCCTCCACCATAATATAACCGGGGCAGCTGAAATTGTCTTCCATGGTCACCACGCCCTCCTCCAGTCCGGCGGCAGCGGTGATTATCTTGAAAATGGATCCCGGCTCATAGGTATCGTTGATACAGCCGTTCCTCCACATCCGGTTCAGCAGGTTCTGTTTTTCCTCCTCCGAAAGCCCTTCCGTCACCGTTCCCTCCGGAAGGGTAAAAGGATCATTCAGGTTAAATTCCGGCACATTGACCATGGCCAGGATTTCGCCGTTATCCGGCTTCATTACCAGAATGGAAACGCTTTCCGCCTCCTTGGCCGCCAGCGCCTGGTAAGCCAGCTGCGTGGCATACTGCTCAATATTCACATCCAGGCTGATATGCAGGTCGTCGCCGTTCACCGGCTCCACCCGGTCCTCCCCCTCCTGCGTAACCTCCACTCCTCTTGCATCGGTCACCGTCAGGATCGTTCCCGGTTCTCCCTGGAGATATTCGTCATACTTGACCTCCAACCCCACAATTCCCTGGTTGTCGCCTCCTGTAAAGCCCAGGACCTTGGAAGCAAGGCTGTCAAAGGGATAATACCTCTTATAGTCCTCATCCACCTTGACGCCGTCCAGCTGGTAATCACGGATAACATCCCCTACCGCTTTGTCCACATTGCTCTTTATTTTTTCTATGGCGGTGTATTTTTCCACGCGCTTTCTGACATATTCCTCTTCAAGCCCCAGCTCCCGGGAAAGCACCTCCACCACTTTGTCCGGATCCGTAATCTGGTTGTGGATAACGGAAATATTACATACCGTCCTGTTATCCGCCAGCACCGTTCCTGTGGCATCTATTATTCTCCCCCGCTTGGCCTTGATGTTTCTTTCCCTCTGGTGAAGCTCCTGGGCCGCCTGTGTATAGTAGGAGGACTGATATACCATCAGATAGACCAGCCTTCCGGTCAGGCCCAGAAAGGCGGCCAGGCAGAGCACAAAGGCCCAGACTGTTTTCTTTCTGTGGAATGTTTTGTTTTTCTCTTCCATTGGAAAACCTCATAAAGCGGTAATTGATACAATCTATTACCGGATTTATGAGGTTATTCCCATTTTGCTCTTCTTATGTATAAAAGAGTTCCCGGCCGGGC
This sequence comes from Clostridium sp. KLE 1755, assembly GCF_000466465.2. Classification (NCBI taxonomy): domain Bacteria; kingdom Bacillati; phylum Bacillota; class Clostridia; order Eubacteriales; family Clostridiaceae; genus Clostridium; species Clostridium sp. KLE 1755. The sequence continues at coordinate 20,971 of NZ_KE992762.1, read as the reverse complement.
TCCGTACTTTAAGGAAAATTTCCGCAATACCCACCCGGATATTTTCCCTGGCTCCGGCTTAAAAAGGAGAATCGCCTCCGTCCTCTCCGCCCTGGGTTCCGTCAAGCGGCAGATTAGGTTCCGGAAGATCCAGCGGTGTATCTTCATCAATGGCTTCTCCCGTAACGGGATCCACCTTGGTTCCATCAGGAAGTACTCCATATCCGGTATCCGGATCAATATCTATCTTGGGCTTGTCCGGATTATCCTGGTTTCCTCCCGTATTTTCCCCGGTGCCTTCTCCATTTTCCCCGGCCGCCGGCGTGCCGTCTCCTCCCGCATCATTGCCGCTGATATCGTTGCCGCTCACGTCATTTCCGCTCACGGAGGTCATCAGCTGCTGCTTATATGCGATCTGCTGTTCTTCCAGTTCCTTCTGCTCAGCCTCGGAAAGAGGCTCCGTCATGAAAATATCCATATAAGGAAGAACCTCTGTTAAAATGCTGCGCACAATTCTCGTGGCATACTTGGCATCGTCCTGTTTATCGGAATTGGGACGGTCCACTACCACATAGATGGCGATCTGCGGATCATCCGCAGGTGCAAAGCCAATGAAGGAAACCACGTACTGCCTGTTTCCTCTGGGCTGTGTCTCCGCCGTGCCGGTCTTTCCGCCGATGATGTAGCCGGCCGGTCTTGCCGTATGGCCGGTGCCGTGTTCCCCCATCACAACATCCACGCAGTAATCACGTATTTTGGCAGAGGTTGATTCGGATACGGTCTGCTTTAAAAGACGGGGTTCAATATTCTGCACCACCGAACCGTCCGAAGCGGTGATCTTGCTTACCATATGAGGCTCATAATAGTAGCCTCCGTTTATCAGGGAGCTGAAGCCGGCCGCCATCTGGATCATGGTCACGTTGAAGCCCTGGCCGAAGGATGCCGTTGCCAGCTCCATGGGCCCCATGGAATCCTCCGTAAATACAAGGGAGGCCGTCCTGGCTTCTCCGTACAAATCTATGTTGGTCTTCAGCCCGAAGTTAAAATCCTGCATGTATTTCAAAAATGTGGTTTTTCCAATTGTCTGCCCCATCTTCATCAGGGCCACATTACAGGAACGCTCCACCGCGCCGGCCACACTCACAATGCCGTCTCCTCCCACCCGGTAGCTGTGGCATTTGATGGGCTTCTGGCCTTCAACAACTGTCAGGCTGCCGTTGCACTGGTAGGTTTCGTTTCCTGTCATTTTGCCGCTTTCCAGTCCGGCCGCCACGGTAAAGGGCTTCATTGTGGAACCGGGCTCAAAGGTACTGGAAATACAGTAATTCTTCCACAGCGCGTTCAGCTGGCGGTACAGGGTATCCTCATCCATGGAAGCAAGTGTTTCTTCATTAATTACAGTCTCCTGGAGCTCCGCTTTTTCATTGATTACGTTCTGCCCCAGCAGCATGTCCGTATTTCTAGGTTCATTCAGATTGTAAAAAGGATAGCTGGCCATGGCCAGCACATTTCCGTTATTTACATCCATGATGATACAGCCGGTATTATAGGCGCCGTTTCCTTCTCTGGCCGCATTCTTATAGGTATCATTGTATTCCTGCAGCTTGCGCTCCACGATGCCCTGGATGTTGGCATCCAGGGTGGAAACCAGGTTATAGCCGTCCACCGCCGCCTTGGTGGTCCTCTCCAGGTTGGAATCGTCGTTCATGTAGCCGTATTCCCTGCCGTTTACCCCGCTGAGAATATCGTTATAGTATGCCTCCAGCCCGTAATTTCCCACATTGTCCTTGGTGGTAAAGCCGATGACGTCACTGGCCAGTGTATTGTTGGGATATACCCGCCGGTACTCCTCTTCAAACCAGACGCCCTGGATATACTTTCCCGTCTCTTCATTGTTTACAAGCTCCTGGAAAGGCGCGATTTCATCATAGGTCAGCTGTTTCTTCAGTATATGGTATTGGGAGGTGGGATTATCCGAACTGTATTTGCGGATTTCCGATTCATCCACGTCAAAGCACTGGGCCAGCGCCGCTATGGTGCCCTCCACATATTCTTCTTTTTCATTCATCAGCTTACAGTCCAGAATCAGGTTATACACCTTCTCACTCACTGCCAGCTTCGTTCCCTTGGAATCCAGGATTTCCCCCCGCTTGAAGGGAATCGTCCGGCTGGTATACTGCTGCTGGGAAAGGACCTGCTTTTTATACTGCTCGCCGTTGTCCCGGTTGATCAGGACCAATCTGGCGCTTAATCCTGCAAAAGCCAGTAATACCAGGAAATACAGTACTACCAGCTTCTTTTGCATTTTCGTTGTAAATCTGTTTGTATTCTGCGCTTCTTTTCTGTCGCCGTTCTGTCTGTTTCTGTCCAAACTGTCACCCACTTTTAATGTAACTGTCCTGCAGCCGCCAAATATCCCAACAACCGCAGGTTCAGCCGCAATTTAATCATCAATGTCTGCAAGCTGTCTTACATAATCGCTGCCTTCATCGGGAATCGTTACAATCTGGTCCTGATTCGGATATGTCATCCCCAGCTCCGTAATGGCGATTCTGCGGATTTCATCCAAATCAACAGAGCTTTCGATTCTGCTGTATTCTTCATCATTGGATACCTTCAGGCTGTTCAGCGTGCTTTCCATCGCCGCAATGTGCTTTACGCTTGCGGTAATCTCCGACTGCAGACGGATATATCCAATCAAAACAATGCCCGCCACAAGCAGGGAGGCGCTCAAAAACAGCACATAGCCCAGATTCATGTAAACGGCCTTGTCCCTGTTCTTCTTTACCGCATGGCTCAGCTCCTGCTTCCGGGGCTTATGTATCTCTTCAACTACGTCCAGCTTTCTTACCGTATTGCCTGCCACATATGCACTGCGGCTGTCTGATCTTCTGTATTCGCTTTTTCCAGTGCTTCTGTATTGTCTGCTTTTTCCTGTCTGTGCCATGGCAATTCTCCTTTACTCATAGCTGCGCACCGTACCGGCAGCTATGCTTTGATTAACTACTCCTTCTTTTCAAATATCCTCAGCTTTGCGCTCTTGGAACGGGAATTGGTTTCCAGCTCCTGTGCGCCGGGCAGTATGGGTTTTCTTGTGATTACCTTTCCCTGGGATTCCTTTCCGCACACACATACCGGGAAATCCGGTGGGCAGGTGCAGGGATTCTCATTTTTACGGAAGGCCGACTTCACTATGCGGTCCTCCAGGGAATGAAAGGTAATTATACAAATGCGGCCTCCCGGATTCAGCAGACCAATCAGCTCATCCAGCGAGTTCTTGAGCACGTCTAGCTCGTGGTTGCACTCAATGCGGATGGCCTGAAACGTCCGTTTGGAGGGGTGTCCTCCATTCGCCCGCATCTTTGCGGGGATTGCCGCTTTAATCAGCTCATTCAGCTCCCCGGTCGTTTCGATGGGCCTGTCCTTTCTTGCCGCCGCGATGTGCTTGGCGATGTTCTTGGCAAACTGATCCTCGCCGTAATCGCGGATGATCCGGTAAAGCTCCCGCTCCGGGTATTCATTGACAATCTCTTTTGCGGAAAGGGACTGTCTCGTATCCATTCTCATGTCCAGGGCCGTGTCGTATCTGTATGAAAAGCCCCGTTCCACATTGTCCAGCTGATAAGAGGAAACGCCCAAATCCAGTACGATTCCGTCAACGCCTTCAAGCCCCAGGCTTTTCACCACAGCCGGTGCATTGCAATAATTATCCCTGACGAGAGTCACCTTTTCCCGGAAAGGCTCCAGCCTTTCGGTGGCAGCCGCAATGGCTTCCGCGTCCTGATCGATTCCGATCAGGCGCCCTCCTGAAAGCCTTCTGCAGATTTCGCTGCTGTGTCCGCCGCCGCCAAGCGTGCCGTCCAGGTAAATCCCGTCAGGTTTTATCTTCAGTCCTTCTATTGTCTCGTCCAAAAGTACAGACTTGTGTGCAAACTCCATTCCGCCGTCACCTTTCCGTTATATGCCAAGCCCCAGATCTGCCATACGTTCCGCAATGTCTTCCATTGCCTCGTCCTCATCCTCTGTGATACCTTCCCATCTTGCTTTGCTCCAGATCTCAATGCGGCTGGCCACGCCGACCAGTACCACATCCTTTTCCAGCTCCGCAAAATCGCGCAGATTCCCGGGAACCAGTATCCTCCCCTGCTTGTCCACTTCCACCTGGGCAGCGCCCGCAAGGAAAAACCTGACAAACTGACGGTTATCCTTCTTATTCAGAGGCAAAGCCTTCAGCTTCTCCTCAAAGGCGTTCCATTCCTGATTGTCATACACAAATAAGCAGCCGTCCAAACCTTTCGTAATTACGAATTCCTCACCCAAGCTCTCGCGGAATTTTGAAGGTATGATCAGCCTGCCTTTCGCATCAATTGTATGATTGTACTCTCCCATGAACATGACAATCACCGCCTTAAAAGTGGCCTGTCACGGAAAACACTGCCGAAGCTGCCTCCCTGCATGTATCAGTTCTGAATAAAAGCGGTGCCGCATTTTCTTATAGTCTGCGCGGCAGATATGCAATCCTGCCCCGCCTGTGCGGATAACTCACCACTTCCTACCACTTCGTACCACTTTCCACCACTTTAAATATGATTTTAGTATAACTTAAGGTATTTTGCAAGCAAAATCAACCCCTTCCCCTAAAAAAGTACGTCTTGCCGAACCCACAAAAAACTGCATTTTACACTGTTTTCCACATGTTGTGTTTTGTTTTTGTACCATATACAATATATTGGTTTTTCTTTCTCCTGACGCTTTCCCTTTTACCATAATTTACCACAGTGGGGCGTCATCCCATATTTTTTACTGTTTTCCATAAAAAAGTGGGCCGGGTGGTTCAAAGCTGTATGAACCGGGATGAAAAAGGGCTGTTTTTATTTTCGTCTTATGGATTGGCATGGCCTCCGGCTATATATATGCTGTATATATCAATATAAACAGTTGGGAGGAGAGCCATGGAGCCATTATTGGAGGTCAGCGGATTGGAAAAACGCCTGGGGACACTGCATCTGAATCAGATTTCCTTCCGGGTGGAGCCCGGCCACATCGCAGGGCTGGTAGGCGTCAATGGAGCCGGGAAAACCACTTTACTCCACACCATCCTGAATCTGTATGATAAGAACGGCGGCCAGGTAACCGTTTGCGGTTATGATATGGATACTCAGGAAAGGGAAGCCAAGGACCGGCCGGGACTGGTCCTGGATGAGATGATGTATGAGAAGGGGCTGTCAGGGCTGGAAAATGCCCGGCTATATGGCAGGCTGTATCATCATTTTAACGAATCGCTGTTTCTGGAGCTGTGCGAAAGATTTGAGCTGCCGCCGAACCGGAAGCTCGGCCTGCTCTCCACGGGATTTAAGATGCGGTTTCAGTTTGCTTTTGCCCTGTCCCACAATGCCCGCCTTTTTCTGATGGATGAGCCGGCATCTTCTGTTCGTACGCTGGACGCCGCGGACACAGCGGCTGCCGTGCAGAAAATCGGCTTCGTGTCGGAGGAGCGGCAGTTTTTCTGGGAGATGGATGCCCTGGAAAATGGCGCCGGTGCCGAAATAGAAGCCCTGCTCACAGGGAAATTCCGCATCCGAGATCTGTTGGAGAAATATGGAGAAACGGTTTGAAGGCAGCATTTCAGTTCTCAGGATCTGCACCTTAGAAGGGCGCTTTCAAACTATTAATTAATGCAGTATCGCAGGCATATCTGTGTACACAGGAGGTATAAGCATGACATTTCAGGAGCTGGAAAAAGAACGGATGAAAAAACGAAATTCGCCCTGCGCAAATGGCTGCTGCTTTTTTGCTGGTGCATACTCATTTATTTTCTGGAAATGCTGATGTACAATATCCCTCTGAACTGGGGAAGTTTTCTTATAGAGTCTGCTGCCGCACTGCTTCTGATGGCTGCGGAACAGGGGCTGTGCATTCTCCTTGCCGCAACGCAGGACTGGTGGAGACGGAGGATGGGAACAACGGTGGAAGGCTGAGGAGGCATTCCAAGTGTAGAAGTATATATGACGAAGATGATCGCCAAAAGCGCCTCCCGTTTCCGGGCGGCGCTTTTAATATAATAACCGTTCTGATGGCTGTAACAGCTCCGATTACTGAACTGTTAATGTTTTATACTTTCATTCGTTTTTTATTTCCCGGCCGTTTTCTCCAGCTGATTATCTTATACATTGAAGCGGAACAGAATCGTATCCCCATCCTGTACCACATAATCCTTGCCTTCCATGCGGACCAGGCCTTTTTCCCTGGCCGCTGCCAGAGAGCCCTGCTCTAAAAGATCCTTGTAATTTACCACCTCGGCCTTGATAAAACCTCTTTCAAAATCGGTATGTATCTTACCCGCTGCCTGAGGTGCTTTCGTACCGATTTTAATCGTCCAGGCCCTTGTCTCATCCTCACCGGAGGTCAGGAAGCTGATGAGTCCCAGAAGATGATAGCTCGCCTTAACCAGCTTGTCCAGACCGGATTCCTTCAGGCCCAAATCCTCCAGGAACATCTCCTTTTCGTCATCCTCCAGTTCGGAGATCTCCTCTTCTATCTGTGCGCAGATAACGAAAACCTCGCTTCCGCTTTCTGCCGCATATTTCCTCACCTCAGCCACGCCGGCATTCTGTGCGCCGTCATCTGCCAGGTCCTCCTCGGAAACATTGGCCGCATAAATAACCGGTTTGGCAGTAAGCAGATTCAGGGAGGCAAAAATCACCTCTTCGTCCTCATCCTCCGGCTGGAAGGCCATCGCCAGCTTTCCATCCTCCAGCAGAGCCTTCACCCGTTCCAGAAGCGCCGCTTCCTTGGCAGCCGTTTTATCCATTCTGGCCTGCTTGCCTACTTTGGCAATTCTTCTTTCCAGAATTTCAATATCAGAAAAAATCAGTTCCAGATTAATCGTCTCAATATCGCGCAGAGGATTGATGGTCCCATCTACATGGACTACGTTGGGATCCTCAAAGCAGCGCACCACATGAACAATAGCGTCCACTTCCCTGATGTTACTGAGGAACTGATTTCCCAATCCCTCCCCTTTGGAGGCACCCTTTACCAGACCGGCGATGTCCACGAATTCAATCACTGCAGGAGTCACTTTTTTGGAATGATACATATCTCCCAGCAGCTTCAGCCGCTCATCAGGCACCGTTACGATTCCTACATTGGGATCAATGGTACAGAAGGGATAATTGGCCGATTCCGCACCAGCCTTGGTCAGGGAATTGAACAACGTACTTTTTCCTACATTGGGAAGTCCTACAATACCTAATTTCATTTTTACTTATACCTGTCTGGAAAACCTTGCTTTTCAAGGGTTCCTGCCTTTCACTATTCTCAACACTCTTTTTGTCGTATACATTAGATACCTCAGCATAAGATTATACCACATAGTCCGTTTTTTTGAAATAACTATTTTTCGCCCGGTAACGTTTTTATTATTGAATATCTGTCTGCTGTCTGATATAATCTTCTCGTATAATTAAAAAGAAAGCGGATGCGATTTTCCGATGTCAGATGCCCTCTAATCTTAAAGGAGGGATGCCCTATGAACACAATAGAAGTTCTTACACTTTTACTTGTTGTTTTCGCGGCTTTGTCTTACATAGACAATCATATTGACAAAAAGAAATAGCATCCTCACCCTCAGAAAGTAAGATGCTATTTCTTTAATAAATTATTAAACTACTGAGGGCAATCGGAACTTCGTTTCCGACCACCTTTCTGAGTAAATTATACATTAGGGCGCTTGAGAAATCAAGCGCCCTTTTTCATTTTTTTATGAAAACGATAACAGTCCGTTACTGTTCACACAGTACTGTGCATTTACTGCACAGTACGTAAGAAAGTGATTCAAGAGTGCATAAATCCCATTGCCGCAGGCAATTTTTAGTGGATTTATGCAGTTACTGGTCACGGAGTGAACAGTAACAACAGTCCAGAAAGGTTTTCCCATTCACTGCGCAAACCGTGAGACACCGATGTGGCAGAAGACATCCGCCACATCGTCGTACCTCAATATTTCCTGTGCCCCTTCAACTCTTCATAGAGCTGGCAGTAATTTTCATATCTGCTTGCGCTGATCTCTCCCCGCTCCAGGGCCCGTTTCACGCCGCAGTCGCGCTCCTTTACGTGGGCGCAGCCTGCAAAGCGGCATTCCGGCTCCCAGGGGGCAAAATCCGGGAAATAATCCTGCAGCTCTTCCTTCTCCATTCCATAAAGCTCAATCGAACTGAACCCGGGGGTATCCACGATATAAGTTCCCTCACTGACGCAGATCAGCTCGGAATGTCTGGTGGTGTGCTTTCCTCTTTCGATTTTGCTGCTGATCTCGCCCGTTTCCATGGAAGTATGGCTCTGCAGGCAATTGATCAGTGAGGATTTCCCCACACCGGAGGGCCCGGCCACCGTGGTTGTACGGCCCGAAAGGACCTTCCGAAGCTCCAAAAGCCCCTCCTCCTGTCTGGCGCTTGTAAACAGCACCGGATACCCCGTATTCCTGTAGCTTTCCCGAAGCCTGTCCTTTGTCTGTTCATCCACCAAATCCTGCTTATTGAAGCAGACACAGCAGTTTACCCGCTGCTGCTCCATGGTAACCAGAAACCGGTCCAGCAGGTTCAGGTTCGGGGCCGGGCTGGCCGCCGCCATAATGACCAGCGCCAGATCCACATTCGCCACCGCAGGGCGGATGAGTTCATTCGTCCTGGGCAAAATAGCGCTGATATTAGCGGTCAGCGAGACCTCATCCAGAATATCTATTTCCACATAATCCCCCGGAAGGGGTTTTTTCTTATCCTTCCGGAAAATCCCTTTGGCCTTGCATTCATAAATCCTGCTGCCGGTCTGCACATAATAAAAACCGGCGATTCCTCTGACTATTCTTCCCCTCATGCACTTAAGATTCTTTCCTGATAAACTGCAGCGGCCTCTGGATTGTTCTCTCCTCCACGCCGCCGGGCACGACTTTGGTTTCTCCTGTGGCAGGATCCGTTGTTGTTACGGACTCCAGGGTGACGTTATAAATTATGGTAAGCACTCCCGTGCTCTCATCCTTGATATCAAACAGATTCAAAGGAGTGGGGAAGGATGCGACGGAGAGCCTTGACAGTTCCTTGCCGGACGCAGTGGTCACAACAAGCACGCAGGGCGTCCCTTCCACATACTGAGGGTCCTCCAGCGCAGGGCTTTCTATATTCTCCGCAAACATATAGGTCGCTTCCGGTCCCTTGCTCACATAAATATCTATCGCAGTCCCCGGCTCCACCTCCGTTCCCACGGAATAACTCAGCCTGATGATTTTGCCTATCATCGTCTCATCATCATCATTGACCTCCGTTACGTTCCGTACCGTCAGACCGGCAGCCTCCAGCGTACTCTTCCCTTCATCAGGCAGCATGCCAAGCACATCCGGCACCTGCACCTTGCTTTCCTGCGGTCCCTGGCTGATGGTTATTGTTACCGTACTGCCTCTTTCCGCACTCGTTCCGGCTTCCGGCTTCTGGCTCATAACATTGCCCTTTGGTACAGTATCGGAATAGCCCTCTTTCTTTTCCGTTGAAAAGCCTTCTCCCTCCAGCGAAGCAACAGCCTCCGCCAGCGTTTTATTATATATATCAGGCACAATGACACCGGACTGTGAGCCGCTTACCTTAAGCACTACCTTAGCCCCGGCTTCCAGCTGGGTCCCCTTTTTCACATCTGAACCGATTACCGTGCCTTCCGCGACGCTGTCGTCCTGAACATACTCCACCGTGGGATCCAGGCCCATTTTGACAAGCTTCTGCTTCGCCTCGTCTTCCTGCATTCCGGCCACTTCGATCATTTTTATAACGCCGTCTTTTTCCGGGGAAGAAAAATCAAAGATTCCAATAGCCCTTCCCACCAGGAAAATCACCACGCAGCCGATAAGGATAGCGCCGATGACCGCCAGCACTGTGGTCACCTTTTCCATACGGGATTCATATTCCTCTTCCTCATCATCGTCCTCAGGCTCCGGTTCATAAGAGGAGACCGGCTTCTTTTTCCCGCTGCCGCCTTTGTTCGATACAGGGGCCGGCCTGGCGGAATTCTTTTTCAGACGGATTTCCTCCGTATGTGACGGTTTCTTGGACTGCTTTTTAATCTGATCCATATCATCCCTGGAGATCATACGCGTCGCCGCATTGGCCTCGGGATCGATCACCCGGACAAAATCCTCGTCCGGCGAAATCAGGGATTTTTTTAAATCCTCAATAAGAGCGCTCATGGACTGGTATCTGCGGTCCGGGCTCTTCTGGGTGCATTTGAGCACGATCTGTTCCACGCTTACAGGGATCTCCGGTACGAAATCCCTGGGCGAGGGCATGGGCTCCTGTATATGTTTAATGGCGATTGCCACCGTTGTGTCCCCGTTAAAAGGTACGCGTCCCGTGAGCATTTCAAATAAAGTGATACCCATGGAATAGATATCGCTCTTCTCATCACTGTAGCCGCCCCTTGCCTGCTCCGGCGAGGTATAGTGGACGCTTCCCATGACATTGGAAGTGATGGTATTGCTGGTTGCCGCCTTTGCAATACCGAAATCTGTAACTTTTACTTTTCCCTCTTTTGAAATAATGATGTTCTGAGGCTTGATGTCCCTGTGAATGATATGGTTATTGTGGGCTGCCTCGATGCCCATACACGCCTGAATGGCTATACTGACTGCTTCTTTTACGGAAAGACGCGCTTTTTTCTCAATATATTTCTTAAGGGTAATTCCTTCCACCAGTTCCATTACAATAAAATGGATGCCGTTGTCCTCACCCACATCATATACGTTTACGATATTGGGATGCATCAGGCTCGCAGCAGCCTGGGCCTCCACTCTGAACTTCGATACGAAGTTTGAATTTTCACTGAATTCCTGTTTTAAAACCTTCACAGCCACATATCGGTTCAGCTTATGGCATTTGGCTTTATACACATCCGACATGCCGCCGGTGCCTATCTTTTCCAGGATTTCATATCTCTCTCCCAGTATCATTCCAATTTTAATCATTCCAGTCCTCCTGCCTGCCCGGAAAATCCCGTTTCCCCGGCAGGTAAAATACATTGCCCGGACAGGGCCAACCTGCTAATGTCCGCCGGGCCCGCGTGTTTCCGCCGCTTTTTATAAAAACGGATCGATCACGATTACCGCAATATTATCCCTGCCGCCACTGTCATTGGCCGCCTGCACCAAAGCCACGGCCTTATCCTGGAGACTGCCTTCGCCGGCAAGGATCCGGTAGATTTCCGCATCCTCCAGCATATCCGTCAGTCCGTCGGAGCACAGCAGGACAATATTTCCGGGTTCCAGGGTTCTTCGGAAGCAGTCCACACGCAGATACCGCTCCAGCCCCACCGCCCGCGTAATTATATTTTTATTCGGATGGCTCCTGGCTTCTTCTTTATTGATGCCGCCTACCCGGACCATCTCCTGCACAAGGGAATGGTCCTCGGTAATCTGCTCAATTCCGCCGTTCACCACATAGAGCCTGCTGTCGCCCACGTTGGCTGTATGGAGTTCTTTCCCATCCCAGCAGGCGGCAACTACAGTGGTTCCCATACCGGAAAGGCGCTCATCCTCCCCGGCCCGCCTTTCAATCACTTCATTTGCCTTCTGAATGGCTTCCGTAAGAATCTCCTCCGGGTCGCTGCTTTCCGACTCACGGATGCCCTCCAGTATGGTTTCCACCGCACAGCTGGAAGCATAGCCGCCCGCCTTATGGCCGCCCATACCGTCCGCCACCAGAAAAATATTCGGCAGGTTCCCGACAGGTTCCAGGGAGGCATAAATATGATCCTGATTCAGTTGTCTTTTCTTACCGATATCGGTGATAGAAAACGCCTTCACTTAAACTTCCCTCTCCTTATCACCAGACATATGACGCCGCCGCAGCTGGCCGCAGGCACCGTCAATATCTCTGCCCATTTCCCTTCTAATAGTAACATTAATTTTGTTTTTTTCAAGTTTATTTTTAAAGGCAAGGATTTCAGACTGCCCGGACTGCCTGTAATCCCGCTCCTTTATGGGGTTTACAGGGATGAGGTTCACGTGGGCATTAAGGCGGCCTGCCAGCGCGGACAGCTGGGCTGCGTCCTCCAGCGAATCGTTCACACCGCCTACCAGACTGTACTCAAAGGTAATCCTTCTGCCTGTTTTTTCAAAATAGTATGCGCAGGCCTCCATCAATTCATCCAGATGCCAGGTATTGGCTATCGGCATAAGCTTTCTGCGCTTTTCATCCGTGGTGGCATGCAGGGAAAGCGCCAGGGTAATCTGCAGCTTTTCCTCCGCCAGCTCTTTCATCTTCGGCACAATGCCGCAGGTGGAAACGGTGATGTTGCGCTGGCTGATATGGAGCCCGTGCTCCTCTGTAAGTATACGGATGAAGGTGAGCAGGTTGTCGTAATTATCCATCGGTTCCCCGGTACCCATGACCACCACATTGGAAACCCGTTCCCCTGTCAGCCTGCTGATGGTGTAAATCTGATCCAGCATTTCCGAAGGAAGCAGGTTTCTTTCCCAGCCATCCAATGTGGAAGCACAGAAGCGGCAGCCCATTTTACAGCCCACCTGGGAAGAAATACACACCGAATTCCCATGTTTATATTTCATCCATACGCTTTCCACCACATTTCCGTCAGCCAGGCCGAACAGGAATTTCTTTGTGCCGTCCAGCCGGGATTCCTGAACCTCGATGGGCAGCAGGCTGGTGTAGGGGTAATTTTCCTTCAGCTTACTGCGCAAAGACAGAGGCAGGTTGGTCATTTCATCATAACCTGCAGCCAGCTTGCAGTGCATCCAGTCATACAGCTGGGCTGCGCGGAAGCTTTTCTCTCCAACCTGCTCCAATTCCTTTTTCAGTTCCGTAAGCGTCATGGATTTGATATCTGTCCGTATGTTCAATGTTTCCACCGATTCCTTTGTTTTTACTCATTTATTTCTGCGGCCTGCACATCAGATGTGCACAGCCGTCAAAAAACGCTCCTTACTCTTTCCTGACAAAGCATGCGATAAAAAAACCGTCCGCCGCATGGATTCCCGGAAGAAGCTGACACATTCCCGCTTCCGTTTCCGCATTCCGGCATGCTTCCGGCAGCCCGTTGTTAAGGCTCTGCAGGGTAAAGGGAAAATGGGAAGCAAACCAGGCCGTCTGTTCTTCATTTTCCGCCTTATTAATAGTACATGTGCTGTAAACCAGCCGCCCGCCGGGTTTAACATACATGGCAGCATTGGCCAGGATACGCCTTTGCAGTGCCGCAACCTCCTGCAGGCTCTCCGGCGTCACCCGGTATTTGATATCCGGTTTTCTGCCGATAACTCCTAGCCCGGAGCAAGGCAGATCCGCCAGCACCACATCCGCTTTTTCCTTCATGCTCTCATCCGGCACCGTGGCGTCCCAAATACGGACCTCCAGGTTTTCAAGCCCCATCCTGCGGGCATTCTCCTGAATTAGTCCCGCTTTATAACCGGAAATATCCCGCGCCTGTACGCGTCCTGAGCCATACAGTCTGTCTGCCGCATGGATGGCCTTTCCGCCCGGCGCGGCACACACATCCAGCAGGAATTGCGTGCTGTCCCGTCCGGCAAGGGCGCATTCCGTCACCAGCATACTGCTCACGTCCTGTACGGCAAACTGCCCCTTATCAAAGCCCGGAAGCGAAGCAATCCCTTCAGTTTTGCCCAGGGTATAGGCATAGTCCAGGTAGGGATGCACCACAGGATGCGCGCCGCATTCCTCCAGCGCCGTAAGCAGGGCCTCTTTTTCCTGCGCGGAAATCCGTTGCGAAAGCCGTATGGTCACAGGCCGCGGCTCTAAAAGCGCCTGCAGCATACGTTCCGTGACTTTCCCGCCATAATCGGCCAGCCACATCCGCACGATCCATTCCGGCATGGAATACATCACGGAAAAATACTTGACAGCCTCCCTTTCCCGATCCGGCCACGCCAGCGTATCCTTTCCGCGGGAAATGCTACGCAGGACGCCGTTGACAAAACCTTTCAGCTGATGGAAATGCCTGCTCTCCGCAAGCTTTACCGCCTCATTGCAGGCAGCGGAATCAGGAATATTATCCATAAAAAGAATCTGGTAGGCGCCCATTCTGAGAAGGCAGCGGATCAGCGGCTTACATTTGTTTACGGGTGTCTTTGAAAACTGCCCCAGCACATAATCCAGCTGGATGCGCCGCTCCAAAACACCCTCCGTAAGACGCTTGATAAAGGCTTTGTCCCTGCCGTCCAGATAATCGTATTTATCCAGTACATTTTTCAACAGAAGATTACCATATTCGCCGCCTCTCTCAAGCTCCAGAAGCATATCCAGCACAAGGCCTCTTGTATTGACTCCATTTTCCGTTTTCATCCGTATTCCAATCCTCTCCTGTGAAGGCTCCGCAAAGCCTCCCCGGCGTTTCCCCGTTACCGGCCATAAGGGAACCGGAACGTCCTGAACAATTACTATTTATCTTAATCCCGGTCTCTTCTTCCGCCGGACAGAAGCAAAAGCCTCAGCAGCTGCAGGATGGAAGAAGCCGCTGCCGCAACATAGGTAAGCGCTGCCGCGCCCAGCACCTTTCTGCAGTATCCCGTCTCCTCCTCCGTCAGGATATTATATCCCTGAAGCATTTTCAGTGCCCGTCCCGAGGCATTGAATTCCACGGGCAGCGTCACTATCTGGAACAAAACAGAAGCCGCAAAAATCCAGATTCCTATCTGGATAAACGTATAGCTCAGTCCAAATACCAGGCCTAAAACCACGATAGGCAGACCCAGCATGGATCCGAAGTTGGCTACCGGCACAAGTGCGCCCCTGATTTTCAGCGGCACATAACCTTCCTTATGCTGCACCGCATGGCCGCATTCGTGAGCCGCCACGCCGATTGCCGCCACGCTTCCGGAGGCATAGGTGGAATCCGAAAGCCGCAGCACTCTTGTCCTGGGGTCATAATGATCGGTCAGGCTTCCGCTGACGTGTTCCACCTGCACATCTCCCAGACCGTTGTAGTTCAGTATCATCCTGGCCGCTTCCGCACCCGTCATTCCGGTCATGCTGCGCACCCTGGAATATTTGCTGAACGTATTGTTGACTCTGGCGCTTGCCCAGATAGAGAGCACAGCGCCGATAATCACCAGAAAATAAGTTGGATCAAAATAATAACCATATCCTAACATCCCAGCATTTCTCCTTTTTCTATTCTGCAGCCCAGAAGGAAATCCCTTACCAGCATGCGTTTCTTCCCTTCCAGCTGCAGCTGCGTTACCTTAAGGACGCCATTTCCCGTATTGATATATACGGCGTCCTTTTCTGTCCTTTGAATGCTTCCCGGTTCCCCGTCCGCACTTTCCTGCACAGGGAAGGCTTCCCATATTTTAAGCGTTTTTCCCTTATAGAAAGTATACGCACTGGGCCAGGGATTTAATCCACGAATCAGCCGGTCTATTTCCTCAGCCGATCTGGAAAAATCAATTTTGCCCATATTTTTGTCGATCATGCCCACATGGCAGCTTAAGGAATCGTCCTGGGGAGTCGGCGTGACCTCTCCCTTTTCTATCGCGGCAAGCGCAGGGATAATCATCTGTGCTCCCGCCTGCGCCAGCTTGTCGCTAAGACTCGCATAGGTGTCAGAGGGCGCGATTTCCACCTCTGATTTCATAAGCATGTCGCCTGTGTCCACGCCCGCATCCATCTGCATGATGGTTACTCCGGTCATCTTGTCCCCATTGATGAGCGCCCACTGGATCGGCGACGAGCCGCGGTATCTGGGCAGCAGGGAGGCATGAATATTCACGCACCCGAAACGTGGCATGTCCAATATTTCCTGAGAAAGGATCTGTCCGAAAGCGGCCACGACAAAAATGTCCGCTTCATAGGTTTTCAGCTGCTCCACTGCCTCCGGCCTTTTGATTCTAACCGGCTGAAAAACGGGTAATCCCCGGGAAACAGCAAACTCCTTGACAGGGCTCATCTGCAGCTTACCGCCTCTTCCCTTAGGCTTATCCGGCTGTGTCACCACAGCGGTTATCTCATGTCCGGCCTTCCATATCGCTTCCAATGCTCCCACGGAAAAATCGGGAGTTCCCATAAATACTACTTTCATGATGCCTGCCTTTCCTGATCTGTGAACCGTGGTAACTGTGAGGGTGCCCAACAGTTACGAACCATAATTTAACAAAAACCCGAAAATGTCTCCGCGGCCCCTATTCTTCCACTTCTTCCACATCCGTAAGCTCACCCTCCACCTTCTCCACATACATGTGGCCGTCCAGATGGTCGATTTCATGGCAGAAGGCTCTGGCAAGCAGCTCTGTACCTTCCATTTCAAAGGGCTTCATGTTTCTGTCGTAAGCCCTTACCTTCACATAGTTGGGCCTGGTTACCGTACCGCTTTTCCCCGGCAGGCTAAGACAGCCTTCCCCGCCGGTCTGCTCTCCGCTTGTTTCCAGAATGCGGGGATTGATGAGTACAATCGGATCCTCTCCCGTAACATCGATTACAACGATTCTTTTGAGAATGCCTACCTGCGGCGCCGCAAGACCCACACCGTTGGCATCATACATCGTTTCCAGCATATCGTCAATCAGCTCCTGCGTCCGGGGCGTCACCTCCTTCACTTCCTTGCAGACCTTTTCAAGAATCGGATCTCCCATAATTCTTATATTCCTGATAGCCATTTTTCTTTTCCACCTTTCTTCTTTTGCTATAATTAAAAGGATGACATGGGATCGAAATCGAACTGCACACTCTCGTCCTTCCGATCCTCTTCCTTCAAAAAATGCTCCATTCTGTTCTTCAGACGGATTAAAACCTCATAATCCGGATTTTTCACATAAAGCACATAACGGAAAATATCATTAATTCTGCCGATAAATGCCGGCGCGGGACCGATAATGATCGTTTTCTCCTCCCGTCCCTCCGGCGCGCCCTCACAGAGCCGCTTCAATTGCCCCGCCAGCACTTCGCCGCCTTCCTGGGCAGCGGAGGTTACCTGCACCGCCAGGATATGAGAAACCGGCGGATAGGAAAGCAGCTGCCGGTAAAGAATTTCCTCTTCATAAAAGCCTTCATAATCCTGCGCCGCCGCATGCAGAATGCTGTAATGCTCCGGCTGATAGGTCTGTATGACCACCTCTCCCGGCCTGGTTCCCCTGCCTGCCCTTCCCGCCGCCTGGGTCAGCAGCTGAAAGGTCCGCTCCCCCGCGCGGTAATCATTCACGGAAAGCGACATATCCGCCGCCAGAATTCCCATAAGCGTCACATTGGGGAAATCATGCCCCTTGACAATCATCTGTGTTCCCACCAGGATATCGGCTTCTCCCGCGGAAAATGCGGACAGGATTTTTTCATAGCTGTCCTTTGTTTTCGTGGTATCCGCATCCATGCGGAGGACTTTTTTGTCCGGATACAGCTTATGCAGCTGTTCCTCGATTTGCTCCGTACCGGCCCGAAAACCCAGTATATATTTGGAACCGCATTCCGGACACAGCTTCACGGCAGGCTGGGTGAAGCCGCAGTAATGGCAGACCAGCGTCCCGTTTCTGTGCTCGGACAAAGAAACGTCACAATGGGGACATTTCATCACATGCCCGCACATCCGGCAGGATACAAAACCGGCGTAACCCCTACGGTTCAAAAAGAGCATGCTCTGCTCTCCCCTTCCCAGCCGGTCCTCCAGAAGTTCCTGCAGCCTTTTGGAAAAAATGGAACGGTTGCCGTTTTTAAGCTCCTGCCTTAAATCCTCCACATACACGGTGGGGAGCACGCCTCCCGTGAGACGTTCATTTAGGGTAAACAGCCTGTATTTTCCCTGCTTTGCCCGGTAGAAGCTCTCCAGCGAGGGCGTTGCGGAGCCTAAAAAAACGCTTGCCCCATGAAGCACCGCAAGCTCCTCCGCCGTTTCCCTGGCATGGTATTTCGGCATGGTTTCGCTTTTATAGCTGTTTTCATGCTCTTCATCTATAATAATGATCCCGATATCCGGGAACGGTGTAAACAACGCGGAACGGGGACCGATGATCACATCAATTTCCCCTTTTCTGGCCCGCTCGCACTGATCATATTTTTCCCCGGGGGACAGCGTGGAATTCATCACGGACACACGATCCCCGAATCTTTTATAAAAACGGAGCACTGTCTGGTAGGTCAGCGCTATTTCCGGAATCAGCATAACGGCCTGGCGGCCCCTCTGAATCATCTGCGCTATCAGCTCCATGTAGACCTCCGTTTTCCCGCTTCCGGTGATTCCCCGGAGCAGATAGGTCTGCCGGATGCCGTCGTCATAATCCTTCAGCACGCTGTCCACAACGAACTGCTGCCGTTCACTCAGGTGGTGGCCGGCCTCCCGCTGCGCATCCAGCTTTACCGGATTCCGGTAATAGGGCACGCTGTTAATGTCAATCAGCCCTGCCTCCTGAAGACTGCGGAAGGTGGCGGGAGAAATATTCAGCTTCCTCGCCACCAGCGTCTGGGGCAGCCGTTCCTCCGCTATCAGCTCCCGCAGGACGCGGGCCTTGGCTCCCTGATGCTTCCTTTCACATTGAAGCATCTCCGCCCGGGCTTCCTCTTTCCCCACCCGGAGGCAGATTTCCTTTTTTTCCTGCTGCTTCAGCTTCTGGCGCACCGGCAAAACCGTTTTCAGCGCGTTAATCATGGTGGAACCGTAATGCTCCTTCATCCAGAAGGCCAGGCGGATCAGCCTGCTTTCCACCTGAACTCCTTCTTCAATTACAGAGTCAATTTCCTTCAGCCGTGAAACGTCAAATTCCGGCTCATCCGTTATTTCTATAATATAGCCTGTGCGCAGCTTATTGCCGCTGCCGAAGGGTATTCTGACCTTCATCCCCGGCTCCGGAAGCCCCAGCAGCGCCTCCGGAATACGGTACTGAAACGGGCGATCCACTTTTTCATGGGAAATATCCACTATAATATTTGCAAATCTGCCCTGCATGTATCCCTCCATCAGAAGGAAATCCCTCTCTCCTTCAGTATCTGCGCAATCAGCACTCTTTCATCCATGGGGTGCTTCACTCCCCGGATCTCCTGATAATCCTCATGCCCCTTGCCTGCCAGCACGATAATATCTCCCGGCTGTCCGTTGTCAATCGCATAGGCAATCGCTTCTTTTCTGTCACAAATTTCGATATACTTCCCATCCGTTTTGGCAATTCCCGTCTTGATATCGTCAATGATAGCCTGAGGCTCCTCAAAACGGGGATTATCTGAGGTAATTACGGTTAAATCCGCCAGTCTCCCACTCACCTCCCCCATTTCATAACGGCGCAGCCTGGAACGGTTGCCTCCGCAGCCGAATACACATACCAGCCTGCCGTGGTCATACTCCTTCAGCGTGGTGAGCAGGCTTTCCAGCGCCATGGCATTATGGGCGTAATCAATCAGCAGGGTAAATTCATCCGATACCTTCACCAGCTCAATCCTGCCCTTTACACGCGCTTCCCGCAGCGCCTTCTTCACCGCCTCCACAGGGACGCCGAAATGACGGCAGATAGCGATGGCCGTCAGCGCATTATATACGCTGAACCGTCCCGGCATAGCTATCTCAGCGTCAAAATCCATAAGCCCCTTAACCTGAAACGCCACGCCCAGATGCCCGTTCCTGTTGGTCAGCCGCATTCCTTCAGCCCGCAGATCCGCCTCTTCAGACAGCCCGTAGGTTTCCAGCCTGCACGTATGCCCTTCCATAACCTGCTCCCAATGACTGTCGTCCCGGTTGGCAATTCCCACGCGGCACTGCCTGAAAAGCATTCCCTTGCAGCGCATATATTCTTCAAAGCTGCCATGCTCATTAGGCCCGATATGATCCGGCTCTATATTGGTAAAAATACCGAAGTCAAATACAAATCCCTGGCTTCTGTGCTGCATCAGCGCCTGGGAAGAAACCTCCATCACCACCGCATCACAGCCGGCCTCAGCCATCTGCGCCAGATAGCTCTGCAGAATATAGGACTCCGGCGTGGTATTCTCAGCAGGAATATGCTTATCGCCGATAATTGCTTCTATTGTACCGATAAGCCCCACCTTAAGGCCGGTATTCTCCAGAATCGACTTTACCAGATAAGCTGAGGTCGTCTTTCCCTTCGTCCCGGTAATCCCGATAGTCTTCATCTTCTCTGCCGGATGCCCGAACCAGGCCGCCGAAATAAACGCCATGGCATACCGCGTGCTCTCCACCTGCACAATGGCCACCTGCGCATCCTCCGGCACCTTAACAGGCCTCTGCACCACAAGAGCCGCAGCTCCCTGCTCTACTGCCTGCGCCGCTGCGCTGTGCCCGTCAAAATTAGCTCCTTCTATACAAATAAACAGACATCCCTTTGTAATTTTCCTGGAGTCATAAACCACATCGGTAATATCCAGCTCCAGCCGGCCTCTTACCACCGTGACATCCAGATTCTCAAGTAATGTTTTTAAAGTTGCCATATCATTTCCTCTTTTCTTTTTGAAAAATGGATATTTAAGCGTAATACTTACATAAGAATAGCACAAAAGGATCCCATTTTCAACCAAGGATGTGCTCCGCGCCATGGCCTCCCCTCGCCATGGTTATATATTTTAACCCTGTTATCAGTAGTTTTTGCAGTTCTTTATATTCAGGCAAACAAAAGGTCAAAAAAAGAAACAGCATCCCTACCCGCATGTCACGCAGAGTCTGGATGCTGCTCTTTATAGTTTTTTAAATGTAAATCGCCTGCACCTCGTTCACGGCTGCGCTCCTTTGAGCCTGATATCCCGCATCCTGCAGGAAACATCAGCTTCCACCACACACTGCGGCGGCTTATTTTACGGGTTCAGAACCAT
This sequence comes from Clostridium sp. KLE 1755, assembly GCF_000466465.2. Classification (NCBI taxonomy): domain Bacteria; kingdom Bacillati; phylum Bacillota; class Clostridia; order Eubacteriales; family Clostridiaceae; genus Clostridium; species Clostridium sp. KLE 1755. The sequence goes on along the minus strand of NZ_KE992762.1, from coordinate 191 downwards.
TTTTTCTTTCCAGTTCTTCTATCCGCTTCATAGCCTTATCAAGCGCGGCAGCCTGAGCGGCAATCAGCTCCTGCAGCTTATTATTTTCTTCTTTGTTTCTTTTCTGCTCTTCTTCGTGTCTTTTCTTCTCTTCTTCCAAGGCAGCAGACTGTGCATCTATCGTTGCCTGCATCTCGTCAATCATATACTGC
>NZ_KE992761.1:0-25558 GCF_000466465.2 Clostridium sp. KLE 1755 | reverse complement strand
TACAATACACAGTTATATAGACAGTCTCAAATCTTAAATTTTTCAATTTTTTCTTCTTCTTTCATTGCGGATAGAAGCAAAAGAGCCCGGTTTATTTCGGATAATGCAGCTGTAATATTACCCGTTTCCTCGTAATATTCAGCGATTTTTATCATCATTTGCAGCAGATTTTCAAAAGAAATCCATTTTTGTTTTTCTGCTGCTTCCAGTTTGGATTTACCTGTCTGTAGAGATGCCATTTCTGTCAGCTTAGTAAAATAGATTTCGGGCAGCTGATCAATGGCCGCTAAAGCGCTGTTGCGGTCTCCTTTTGCATGAAAAGCATAGGCAAGGAAACGGAGGGCATCATATTTTACAGCAGGGTCATCGGTCTGTTCAGTCAGTTTTCCGGCTACGGAAATGGTTTCATCCGGATTGTCGGAATAATTCATAACATAAAGAAGATTATTCAGCAGAATATCATTGTCAGGATATTTATGCAGGCCTTCCTCAAGAATCTTACGGCTTTTTTCGGGATCGGTTTTCCTGTATTTATATGCTTCCCGGCATATTTCCTCTGTTTTTTCCTGGATTTCCTTTAAATTAAAGTCAAAGAGTTCATCAATGGAGATGTTGAAGTAGCTTGCAAGGGCGGGAACCAGGGTGATATCGGGAAGGGAGATATCATTTTCCCACTTGCTTACCGCCTGGAAGGATATACCGATACTTTCTGCAAGCTGTTCCTGAGTAATTCCCCGTTCACGGCGTAAAGCTTTTATTTTATTTCCGATAGATAGCTTCATAAGTTTCCTCTTTTCTTTTAGTCAAAGAACGTTCTTCTTGTGATAAGTATAACTGAAGTATGAAAACAGAACAATAGCTTACCAAGTGAGCCGAATTCTGCCTGTGGTTGAATAGAATATTTGGCTGGACCGGTTTTTGGAGAGAATTTATTTATGATTGCTAAAAAAAATTTTTGCCCTTTTAGTTTATTTTCTTATGTTAAGTTTAATGTATGTACCGGCAGAAGCTGTTACAAGTAAACAAAAAGGCTTTCTAGCTCCGTATTTTGATGCAGTTTGCATACACATATAGCGGGTCTGGAAATGAAAATCAGGCCATAGATAAGATTCGTATAAATGGAAAAAAGAGTTCGGAAAAAAGTGATAAAAAGTTGTAAAAAAATTTAAAAAAATGTGTTGACAAGTTGTCCCATTTTTTGTATACTAATCAAGCAGGTTGCGAGTGCGGTAAACAAAGCGCCTCAGAAACTTGTTTGATTATGGGATCTTAGCTCAGCTGGGAGAGCATCTGCCTTACAAGCAGAGGGTCATAGGTTCGAGCCCTATAGGTCCCATATAATCTGGCGAGATAGCTCAGCTGGCTAGAGCACACGGTTCATACCCGTGGTGTCGAGGGTTCAAGTCCCCCTCTCGCTACTTGAATATGGTTAGCGGAAATGTTTATCAGAACATTTCCGCTATTTTTTTGCATGAAAGGAAAGTTCCCCCGAAAAACAGAATACAGCCACACCTGCCGATTGCACGCAGACAAAGAAGCTGTGGCAACGGTCTTCTATACGGAATAGACAGACAGTCTCCAACGTGTATGTCATGAAAAGGTATTGTTATCGTAATGAATTGGAGTTTGGCGCGGCAGGCGCCTCCTGTATAATAAAAGATAAATGCCAGGCAAAACCGGCGGAGTCCATAGTCTTGCTGTTAAATCAGCTGCGGCTGCTCCGGGGCAATGTACAGGCAGTGAAATGAAATAATGTGGAAACCTTTGCGGCGTACACAGGAAGAGGGAGAATGGAAGATGAGTCAGGCAAGCGGAATTCTTATTATGTTCGGCGGTATTTTAGTTGTGTTGCTTCTTATGCTGCTTTTGAGGGCAAAGCTTAACTCAAAGCGGGCAAAGAAGAAGCCGGCGCTTTTTAAGGCAATGCACAGGGCTGTGGAAGAAGCCGTACCCCAGGCCAAAGGATACCCTGTGGTCATGGCGCAGGCGGAAAAGGACACCATGTCCTTACTGAAGGAGGCGGGCGGGGATTTCGCCAGACAATTCGCCGTAGCCGCTGTGGGAGCGGTTTTTGGAGTGCGGGCAAACTTACATACCTATGGCAGTCACCCGCCCAAATTCGTTCTGGCTTACCGGGGCGATGAAATTTTTGCAGTGTGCGTGGGTAATCCCAGCTATAATACGATCGAGGCGGATACGGAGTGCATCCTGCATCTGACCCGCCAGACGGTGGAAAAGGTTAAGCTGAAAGCCTCAGGCCGTACAATATTTTATCTGCAGGGCGGCACGCAGTTTATCGTATCGCTTCCCCTGGCGGCGGCCTCGGAAATCGAACAGAAAGAAGAGGTTGACAATTTTAAAAAATTTCTCACGGAATTTGCACAGGTGGTCAATGAACAGTAGGAATGAGCGGATGTATGGGAATCATCACTCCACCGGCGCTTTGGCTATTCTGGGCTATGCTCATTTGAAGAAACTGGTGATAACAGAAAAATATTTTTCCCTGTTCACCAAAATTCAATTTGCTGTCACCTTTAAAGAGGGTATGGATCAACGGCAGATAGATGCATTTGTTCCATATATAAAAATGCATTGTCCCGGAATTAAGGTGATCTAAAGCGATTGCCGGGATTCAGAGATTCCGGACAGAATGTTTAAGATGAGATGGGGGGCCTTTCTCAGGAAAGGCCAATTACAGGTTAAAAGAGATGTAAACAAAAGGCTTGTATCAAGCATACGGATCGGGAGTTCTCCAACGAAAACAGAGGACTCCCGGATTTTTTATGTGAAAAGGAAAGCTTCATTTCTGCTGAACTCAAAGTCTATTCTGGAAATTAACCTAACTATAAAAATGATTCCTGCAATGTGAAAAAAGCAAAGTAAAATTTAGTAAAAATTTTAGTAAAATAAATGGCCATTATGCCACAAAATTAAAGTAAAAAGCGAACAAAATACACATAATTTAATTATGCAATCCATACAAAAATATACATATAGCACATAAATATGAAAAGAAGTGTAGACAAGAGAAAAACAATTGCATATAATCAGAAATATAGAAGGAAGTAAATTTTAGTAAAACTGAAAGGGGAGAGCATATGCCCACACTGAAAGATATCGCAACTAAGGCAGGGGTATCCATTACCTCCGTATCCAGAGTATTGAACCGGGACGACAGCTTTTCGATTTCTGAAAGTACGAAGAAAAAAATCTGGGAGACAGCGGAAGAGCTTGGCTATAAGGGCACCGGAACGAACGCGGAGGAAGAGGCGGCAAGGGGAAAGGCGACGGTGGCGTTGGTGCTTCTTTACAGCGAATATGACGAGATTATGGATTCCTATTATCAGCTGATTCGTGTGACGGTAAAGGATGCTTTAATAGAAAAGGGCTGCAGGGTAAGAGAATTTTTCTGCCCGGCCAAAGAGGGCAAGGAGCTTGATATGAGCAGGTTTTCAGGTACGATACTGATAGGCCATGCAGGCGGCTGGTATCGGAATGAAAAGATCCGGCAGAGCGTGATAGCCTCGGGAATCCCTGTGGTTTTTGCCGATTTTGACCCGGAAGATATGGAGGTGGAAGCGGACTGTGTAGTCAATGATTTCCACTCTCTTGTGGAAAAGGCGCTGTCCCATTTCTTCCGTCTTTCTTATACAACAATAGGCTATGTAGGCACCTACGGCGTGGCGGTAAGCGGCCGGGCGGTGGAGGATAAACGTTTCCTTTATTTTAAACAGATACTTGAGGAACAGGGACTTTACAGGGAGGAATTCGTCTGGAAAACAGATATCAACTATGCACAGAACGCGTACCGTTTATGCTGCCAGATGATTGAGAACGGAGATCTTCCCAGGGCGCTTTTTATAGAAAATGACGCTATGGCCATGGGATGCTTAAGGGCGTTTGAGGAAAACGGCATCCGGGTGCCGGAGGAGCTTTCCGTTATCAGCTGCAATGATGTCCCAACCGTAGAGTTCATTTCCCCGGCGCTTTCCACAGTGCATATCTATGGGGATTTGATCGGAAGCATGTCGGCCGAGCTGCTGGTGGAGCAGATGCGTACCGGCAGGGTCAGAGGAATCCGGGCCGTCATACCCAATAAGCTCATTCTCCGGCAGAGCTGTGCGCGGGAATGATTTTGTGAAACAACAGATGAAAAAACAGATTTAAATCCGCCAAAGCGGATGCGGGGAGTCAGCATGAAAGCAGTATTTAATTATGAGTTACAGGACTGGAACAACATCGAAGTCCTTCAGAGAAACAGGCTTTGCACAAGGCCGTTTTATACAGGATATGCAGACAGGGAAAGCGCCGCGGCCATGCACAGGGAAAAGAGCGGCAATTATAAGCTGCTGAATGGCAGCTGGGATTTTACATATTATGAAAATCCGTTAGAGACGCCGGAGGATTTCATGAAGCCGGAGTTTGACAGCAGCGGGTGGGGCAAGATGCCTGTGCCCGGTCATTGGCAGTTAAACGGCTTCGGGTATCCCCACTACAACGATGCGATCTCACTTTTCCCCATTTTGGAAAGGCCCGCGGTTCAGAACGACAATCCGACAGGCGCTTACCGCCATTTTTTCCGGGTGGAAAAGGATGAGGAGAAAGAATATCTGCTCCGCTTTGACGGGGTGGAAAGCGCTTACCATGTATGGCTGAACGGCACATTTGTGGGATACAGCCAGGGATCGCGCTTAAGTGCGGAATTTGATGTGACGGACTGCCTTCGCAGCGGGGAAAATCTGCTGGCGGTAAAGGTCTATAAATTCTGTGAGGGCAGCTATCTGGAAAATCAGGATATGTGGTGGTTTTCGGGGATTATCAGGGATGTGGCGCTGCTTGCCAGGCCCCGTGTCCATCTGGCCGATTATCAGCTGGACTGCGGACTGACGGAGGATGGGGAAAAGGGAATCCTGAACGCTTCTTTTTGTGTGGAAAATGGAGATGGAAAGGAAAAAGAGCTGATTCTTGCGATCCGCCTTTTCCGGGAAGAGACGGCGGTCCTATGCAGGGAGCTTAAGCTGTGTGCAGCGCCGGGGGAGAAACGGGAGCTTAAGCTGGAGGAAAAAATAGAAGAGATCAGACAGTGGTCGGCGGAACAGCCCTTTCTCTACCGTATGGAAATGGTTTTAAAGGATGCGCAGGAGGATCGCATTGTAGAAGTATATGCGGAAGAGGTCGGCTTCAGGCGGGTGGAGCTGAAAAACGGGAGGATGCTTGTTAACGGGAAGCCTGTGAAATTCAAGGGGGTCAACCGCCATGACTGGAATGAAAGCAGTGGGCGCTGCATAACCCTGGAGGATATGCACAGAGATCTGGTATTGATGAAGGAAAACAACATCAATGCCATCCGCACCTCCCATTATCCGCCCCATCCGGATTTCCTGTCCTTATGCGACCGTATGGGCTTTTATGTGATGGAGGAGGCGGATCTGGAGTGCAACCAGATGACCTATATTAAAGGGAAAATGAACCGTCTCAGCGAGGATGTGCTGTGGGAAGCAAGCTACCTGGATCGTGTGGAGCGCATGGTGCGCAGGGATAAAAACCACCCCTGTGTCCTTGTCTGGTCGCTGGGAAATGAGTCCGGCTTTGGCAGCAATTTTGTGACGGCAGGAAGGTTCGTGAAGGAATATGATCCGTCCCGGCTGATTCATTATGAAGAGGACAGGGATGCTTCCATCGCCGATATGTACAGCACAATGTATACGAGCCATCAGGAGCTGGAACGGCTGGGGAGGGATACGAGCAAAAGAAAACCGCATATCGTCTGCGAATATGCGCATGCCATGGGAAACGGCCCCGGCGGGTTAAAGGAATATTGGGAAATTTTCGATAAATATGAGCGGCTGCAGGGCGGTTTTATATGGGAATGGGTGGATCACGGATTAAAACGCAGGGATGATAAAGGAGTTACGTATTTTACGTATGGGGGAGATTACGGGGACTATCCCAACAGCGGCGCATTTTGCTGCGATGGTTTAGTGCAGGCCGACAGACGGCCCACGCCTGCTTTGAGTCAGGTGAAAAAAGCGCTGGAGCCGGTCAGATGCTTCGGGTTTTCAGCCGGAAAGGGCACGATATCCATACGGAACCGATATGATTTTCAGACGCTTTCCCATTTAAAATGCATCTGCACCCTGGAATCCTGCGGCAGCGTCAGATGGGAAAAGGAAGTGCCAATCGACGGGATTGCACCGCAGTCTGAACAGGAAATAAAACTGTTTGAGAAAGGTGAGATTCCTGGTGGGGACGGCTTGCCGGAGGCCTGGATCTGTCTGCGCTTTATTTACAGGGAAAATCCCCGGTGGTATCAGGGAAGCGGGCCTTTGGAGGCGGCCGTCCATCAGGAACGGCTGGTGCAGGCTGCCGAAGTGGATAATATCCTGCCAAAGGACATGGCGGCAGATTTAAGCGCCGTGACAAAAGTACAGGAAAGTACGCAGGGAACGCTTTCGGGGGAAATGAAAAATGGCCGGCTGTATTTACAGGGCAGGGATTTCAGCCTGGAATTTGACTGTATTCACGGATGGCTGGACGGATATACCTTCCGGGGAGAAAAGCTGCTCTGCAGGGGATTGGGCTTCAATTTTTGGAGGGCGCCGGTGGATAACGACAAAAATATGGAGAAAATGTGGGAAGATTACCGGGCGGACTGTATGTGTAATGTGGTGGAGACGATAGAAGCGGACTGGGACGAAAAGAAGGCGGTGATCCGTTGCAGACAGACCTATGCGCCCATTGTCATGGAATGGAAAATCCTGCTTGACAGCACGTACACCATTGACAGCGAAGGCAAAGTGACGATTGAGGTAAATGGGAACCCGGTGGGAATGCTGCCGGAATGCCTGCCGCGCATCGGGCTGCGGTTTCTGCTCAATGACCCATGTGAAAATGCGCAGTGGTACGGTAGAGGGCCTCTTGAGACCTATCCCGACTGTAAGGAAGGCAACCGGGTGGGCCGTTACCGGGCGGATGCCGATGCTTTTTATTTCCCTTACGTGGTGCCTCAGGAAAACGGAAACAGGGAAGATACCAGATTCGCGGTTTTTGAAGGAAATAACAACGCCCTGTATCTGGCAGGCGAAAGCCCTTTTTCCTTCAGTATCCTGCATTATTCCCAGGAGGAGCTGACCCGTGCTGCGCATACCTGCGAACTTCACAGAGAAAATAAGGTGTATCTTCAGGCAGATTACGCGCAGAATGGTTTGGGCAGCGCAAGCTGGGGGCCGGAAGCGCTTCCTCAGTACAGGCTGCGACCGCTTCCTTTTCATCTGAAATGGCAGTTGGGGGCGGCCGGGCGCGGGAGTGTCTGGGAACAGGCCCGAGGCGCATGGAAAGCGCTTGCGGAAAGCAGGGCGGTGAAAAGTAATGAATAATAACAGGGAAGGAAGAAGCAGAGGAAGCCCGGCGGAAAAGGACGGGAATGAAAAAACGGTCAGGAAAGAAATCTACCGCCTGATTATACCCATGATTTTGGAAAATCTCCTTCAGGTATCGGCGGGACTTATTTCTACGGCAATGATAGGGCGGCTGATGGCATCCGATATCTCAGCCCAGGGAATATGCGTGCGAATTACGGATACCCTGTGGTGTTTCTACAAAGGCGTTGCCATAGGAGCCACGGTTCTGATCGCCAGAAGCTTCGGGGCCGGAAAACGTGATAAATGCAGGAGAGTGGCGGAACAGACGCTGCTGACAGAAATCCCCATCGCTTTGCTTTTAGGTGTGGCGCTGTTTTTTGTGGGAATGCCTGTCTTCCGTTTTTTTACGGAGGATGCGGGAATCCTGGTTAAGGCGGGAGAATACATGAGAATCATTGTATTCGGGTTCCCGTTTGTGGTTATCATGTCGGTGGTGACGGCAACCTTTCAGGGGCATGGGAACACCAGGACGCCTATGTACATAGCGGTGGCGGTAAATATTATCAATATCATTTTCGGTTATCTTCTCATATTCGGCCCGGGCCTGCTGCCGGAATTCGGAATCAGGGGGGCGGCCATGGCGCTGGTGTCATCCCAGGCGGGAGGCGCCTGCATCGGTCTGTATCTGCTATACAGAAAAGGCGGCCTGCTGCGGAATACGGAAGAGCAAAAGCATCATTTGCGGCCTGACGGCCGTTTAATCAAAGAGATATACAGGACAGGAGTACCGGCGGCGCTTGAAAGCATGTTCTGGCAGTTTTCCGCAATCATTCTGAGTAAGGTAATCCTTGCTTACGGTGAGAATTCATTTGCAGCCTACCAGCTGGGCATACAGGCGGAAACCGTGACGGAAATGCCTGCCATCGGCTTCAGCACTGCCTCCACAACGCTGGCGGCACGCGCGCTGGGACAGAAGGATTATGAATTAAAGGAAACCTATTTTAACCAGTTAATCAGGATAGCTCTTCGGATCAGCATCTGTACTTCGCTGCTGCTGATCGTGCTGCCGAAGGCTTTTATGGGACTGATGACCAATAACCCCAAGCTGCAGGCCATCGGGGCGGTCTATGTATTTATTATGGGATTTGTACAGATTCCGCAGAATCTGTCCCGTATTTATAATGGCACCATCAGGGCGTCCGGGTACCCGGGAGTGCCCATGTATATTGCGGGCTTTGGAATCTGGATTGTGAGGATACCTCTCAGCATCATCGCGGCTTATGTGCTGAAATGGAGCATTCTCAGCATATGGCTTATCATAGCGCTGGATCAGATATCGAGATTTCTGCTGAGCGTGGCAGTTTACCATCATACAAAGAAAAAAGCAGGTCTGAGGGAAAGGATGATGTGAAAAAACAAAACATGCAGTAAAAGTAACATATAGTTTTTATTGGCGCGCGGGAACGCGCAGATGGGAGAAAGCATGAAAAAAATAATGGCATTGGGTTTGGCGGTTGTATTTATGGTATCCATGGTGCTTACGGGCTGCGGAAAAAGCGCAGGGACCGGGCAGGAGGAGGCCGGAAAAGGCGGTAAGGTGAAAATCCGCTTCGCTTCCTGGGACAGCGCGGAGGATCTGGAGGATCAGCAGAAGCTGGTGGATGCTTTTAATGAGCAGCATGATGATATTGAGGTGGTCCTGGAAGCCTACGGCAGTGATTTTGATACCAAAATTGCAGCAGGCATGGGTTCGGGAGATGCGCCGGATGTGATGTATATGTGGAATTATCCGGATTATTATGAAGGCCTGGAGCCTCTGGATGATTATCTTGCAAAGGAAGGCGAGGATTTTAAAGCGGATTTTTATGAAACGCTGTGGAATTACAATAGCATGGACGGCAAGATTTACGGTATCCCGGTAGGCTTTACCACGCACTGCCTCTTTTATAACAAGGATCTGTTCGATCAGGCGGGGGTGGCTTATCCGACCTCAGACTGGACCTGGGATGACCTGGAAGCGGCGGCAAAACAGATTCATGAAAAGCTTGGCATTTACGGCTTCTCTTATGGAATCAAGGCAGATGCCTACGATTATGAAATGTATCTGTGGAGCAATAATACAAGCTATGTAGGCAAAGATGGAAAGATGGACGGTTATCTGAATTCCCCTGAGTCTGTGGCAACGTTTACGATGTTCCAGGATATGCAGAAGGACGGCTACGCGCTTGCCGGGGAAAAAGGCGGACGCAATGAATTCAGCGCTCAGAAATCCGCAATGTTTATTTACGGCGCATGGTCTATCAATGCCTTTAATGAAGCCGGTCTGAATTATGGCGTTGTGGAAATTCCGGCTTTTGCGGGAAGCGGCCATGATTCCGTCAGCAACCTGAGCACATCGGGCCTTGCCATGAGCAAGGATTCCAAAAACAAAGAGGCTGCCTGGGAATTCATCAAGTACTGGACCGGCGTGGAGCTGAATAAAAAACGTCTCGGATATGAAATGTCTCCTCATAAGTCCGTAGTGGAATCTGAGAAAATTATGGAGGATCCCGTTTATGCGCCTTTTTATAAGATGCTGGAGCAGAGCGTGGGATATACCCCTACTATTTTCCTGACAGATAAATGGTCCTATATTTCCGATGAACTTTCTTTATCTTTTGAAGAGATTTTTAACCCGAATACACTGGAGGATCCTCAAACCGTGCTGGACGCAGTGGTCGCCGAGCAGTAACAGGATGTCAGGGGGACAAAAATTATGAATAAAAAGTGGATAACAAAAGCAACGCCCTATTTATTTATCCTGCCATGGATAGCAGGGCTTCTGGTATTTACGGCGGGGCCGCTGATTCTTTCCTTCGTGATGAGCTTTTTTGACTGGCCGATCACAAGCTCGCCGAAATTCTGCGGCATCAGCAATTATTTGGAAATGTTTACCCAGGACCGGCAATTTGGCAAATCTCTGATAATCACACTGAAATATGCAGCAATTTTTGTCCCTCTGAATATGATAATCGCCCTTTTCCTGGCAATGCTTATCACACAGCCGGTAAAGGGGGTAAAGACCTTCCGGACCATATTTTACATACCTACGGTGGTGTCCGGTGTTGCGATTTCCATTATCTGGGGATGGATGTTCAACGGAGAGTACGGGATTATCAATTACCTGCTTTCCCTGCTGGGAATCGACGGGCCGGACTGGCTGGTGGATCCGGCATGGGCGCTCTTCGCGGTAATTCTGGTAAGCGCCTTCGGCGTGGGGACGATGATGCTGATATTCTACACCAATATTAAAAATATCCCTGTGGATCTGTATGAAGCGGCCAGCCTGGACGGCGCGGGGCCTGTGAAACAGTTTTTCAGCATTACGATACCTATTATTACGCCCACGATTCTGTTTAACCTGATTACCTCCATGATAAGCGCTTTCCAGCAGCTGACGCTTGTTATGCTGCTGACAGGGGGAGGACCATTAAAATCGACCTATTTTTACGGTATGTTTGTATATGATAACGCCTTTAAGCATCACAGGCTTGGATATGCGGCATCCAACGCCTGGGTGATGTTCCTCATCATATTGGTACTGACCTCTGTTGTGTTTAAGTCTTCCGACGCCTGGGTGTTCTATGAATCTGAAGCGGGCGGCAAAAAGAAAAAAGGCTGATCTTAAATAAAACGTGCGCTCCGGCGCGCAGATCGGAGAAGATATGAAACTGAATAAAGGTACGAAAGCCGTGATTTACGCACTGCTGATTCTTGTGGCAGTATACTTCCTTTTTCCTTTTGTATATATGTTTTTCTCCGCATTTAAAACGGAAGCGGAGATCAATGCAATACCGCCGTCCCTGTTTCCGAAGAAATTTTTGTGGAGCAACTTTGTAAATGCATGGCAGTCTCAGGAATTCGGTACATTTTTGAAAAATTCCATATTGGTAACCATCGGAACGACTGTGGGTCAGCTTTTGTCCTGCTCCCTGGTTGCCTATGGGTTTGCCAGATATGAGTTCAAGGGTAAAAATGTGCTGTTCATGATACTTCTTTCCACAATGATGATTCCCTGGGACGTGACGATGATTCCGCAGTATATGGAATTCAAGCTGTTCGGATGGATCAATACGCTGAAACCGCTGATTGTGCCGTCATGGTTTGGCTCGGCTTATTATATTTTCCTGATGCGGCAGTTTTTGATGGGGGTTCCTAAGGATTATGAGGAAGCGGCGCGGATTGACGGGGCCAATGCGTTCCAGATCTATTCCAGGATTTTCATGCCGATTCTCAGGCCGCAGCTTATCCTGGTGGCGGTCCTGAATCTGCTGACGGTATGGAACGATTACCTGGGGCCATTGATTTTCCTGCAGGATCGCAGCAAGTTTACGCTGGCGTTGGGGCTGGCCTCCTTTAAGGGCGTGCATAATACGCAGATTGTCCCCATGCTTTGCATCACGATTATCATGATAATTCCCCCTATTTTAGCATTTATCGGGGCGCAGAAATATATTATAGAAGGAACCAGCGGCTCCATTAAGTAGAGCGGGAGAACAATTCCGGCCGGCCAGAGATGGCCGGCTGTTTTCAAAGAAAAGGAGAAGGGTATGGAATACGGATTGGAAAAAATTCCTTTCAGCAGGTATGGCTCTTATTTTGCCGTTTCGATCAATCAGGAGGATGGCTGCCTGTATCTGCGGGACTTGCATGGCGGAGATGAAACCTGCTCCGATATTTATGAAATGCGGTTCCCGGAAATCGGGGAGAGGCAGCGTTTTATCCGTACGGAATCTGAGCTTATGTGGTTTCGGGAAGGACAGGCGGAATGCTGGCTGAAAATCTGCATGGACAGGGATGGCCGCGTCCATTTCCTGGCGGATGGCCTGGTGCTTGAACTGCATGCCAGAGGAGGCAGATATGATACGCTTGTGCCCCTGGACGAAAGGCGGATGGAACATCATTTTTATAAAAAACAGCGGAAGTTTCTTTTTACCTGTCTGCAAGGGCGGATAACGCAGACACAGCAGTGGGATGTGGTGGGGAGCAGGGATGCGGTTATCTCTGTCTGCGGGAAAAATGCAGAGGGAGCGCCGCTGCGGACACACTGCGTCCTGGAAAGCTACCGGTGTGTGGGAACAAAGCAGGAATATCCTTCCTATGAGGAAGCCCATAAGGAAACAAAGGAAGCCTTCGATGCCTGGGAACGGCAGTTTCGCGGACCAAACAGGGTTTTTGAGGAGAGCCGCAGGCTGGCCGCTTATCTTACCTGGGCCAATTTCGTCCCGGCAAATGGGTTCCTCACCCACGACGCCATGTATATGTCAAAGAACTGGATGTTTAATATCTGGAGCTGGGATAACTGCTTTGGAGGGATTGCACTGAGCCGTGTGCAGCCAAAGCTGGCATGGGGACAGTTGAAGATTTTTATGGACAATCAGGACAGCTGCGGCGTATATGCGGACTACATAAATGAGGCGGGCGCTTCCTTTAACTGTACCAAGCCTCCTATCCATGCCTGGGCATTTCAGAAAATGAGCGCTCAGAATGCTTTCTTTTTACAGAAGGAAATTCAGGAGGAGGCCTATGAAAGCTTCTGCCGCGTTACGGATTACTGGCTTTGCTGCCGCAGGACGCCGGGAGCCGTGATGCCGGTTTATTTTCACGGAAATGATTCAGGCTGGGACAACGCTTCTGTTTTCCATCGGGGTTTCCCTGTGGAATCCCCGGATTTGAGCGCATTTCTTATCTATCAGATGGATGTGCTTTCCCGTATGGCGCAGGAGCTTCACAGACCGGAGGAAAGTGCGGCATGGAAGAAAAAAGCGGATGAAATGTATGGGCGCTTTTTCGAACGATTTTTTATAAACGGCAGATTGTGCGCATGGTATACGCCTGAACGGCAGCAGATTATGGAAGGTGACAGTCTGTTAATGTATATGCCGCTGCAGATTGCCTATCGGATGGAAAAGAAAACGGCGGATGAACTGGTGCGTCAGATGCTGGAGCGGTTTGAGACGCCGTACGGGCTGGCAACAGAAAACCCCCGGAGTGAATATTACAAAACGGGCGGATACTGGCTGGGGCCTGTCTGGGCGCCGGTTATGTATCTGATGATAGATGCGCTTCGGGACAACGGCTATGAGCAGGAGGCACGCAGGCTGGCGGAGAAATTCTGCCGTGTCACGCAAATCGGGCTGATGAGTGAAAATTATGATCCCTTTACCGGGGATGGCTATGACGATCCGGCTTTTTCCTGGCCCTCCTGCGTTCTCCTGCAGCTGCTGTGGGAATATCCGGATCTGGGAGAGGAGTAAAACGTGAAGGAATACTGGGGAATGCTGGGACTGCTGCTTGTCACAATTATCTGGGGCGCGGGATTTACCGCCAGCGATATTGCGTTACAAAGCCTGGAACCTTTTCAGATTATGGCAGGAAGATTTCTTCTGGCGGCGCTTCTTATGGGCGTTGCCGGTTTTCCCCGGGTTACGAAAATCACCAGGCAGGAGTGGAAGGCGGGAACAGGGATGGGAGTGTTTCTGTTTGCCGCCTTCGCCCTTCAGACGGTGGGGCTGCGTTATACCACACCTTCTAAAAATGCCTTTCTTACCGCGGCAAATGTGGTTTTTGTCCCCTTTATAGCGTTCCTTTTTTACAGAAAAAAGGTGCGGCCGGCCGAAATATGCGGTGCGATTCTGGCGCTGGCCGGCGTTGGCTTTCTGTCCCTGGAACGGGATCTGCGGCTGGGGCTTGGGGATGCGCTTACCCTGGCCGGCGCGGTCTGCTTTGCTTTTCAGATTGTGCTGACGGGAAAAGCGGTGGAGAAGTATCGCCCCATGGCGCTTAATTTTGTACAGATGGCGACAGCCTGCATATGTTCTCTGGCCGGGCTGGTATGCAGCCGGAATGTGAAGATAAGCTTTACTGCCGGCGGGGTATTGTCGGTTTTATATCTGGGTGCGGTGAGCACAGCGCTTACTTATCTGCTGCAGACCCTTTCCCAGAGGTATGTGGATGAAACAAAGGCGGCGGTCATACTATCTCTGGAAGCGGTATTTGGCTGCCTGTTTTCCGTATTGCTTTTAAAGGAGCATATAACATTGCGCATGTTGGCGGGAGCGGGGATGATCCTTTCAGCGGTGCTTATCCCGGAGATAAAATGGAAACGCAGATTGATCGGCAATGGCGTGGGTAAGGGAGAAAACGGGGGTAAGAAATAAAGCGGGAAAAGAATGGCGCAGTATGACTGCAAAAAAGAATGCCGCAGTATGCCAGCTTCCTCTTTTTCCGGCCTGTAATTCATGTTAGAATATATTTCTGGGGAAATATCCGGTAAACAGCCTTGTGGAGGTTATCCTTTTGCCGGGGATAAATCACATGCAAAAGACAGGGAAGGCTGCATATTTGTATAGGAGTTCCTCAGAAAATTACTGACAGTTTTCAGACGGAAGGAGAAATGAAATGCAGGCATACTTGTTTGTACATTTCAAAGAAAAGACGACCCCGGACGGGGAGCAGGTGTATTTCGGCCTGAGTAAGGACGGATTCCACTGGGAAGAGGTGAACGGCGGAAATCCGGTGCTCTGGACCTATTACGGGGACAAGGGCGTGAGGGATTTCACGATTACCCGGTGTGAAGGGAATGGGAAATTTTATATTTTTGCCACGGACTTAAGCCTCTCCTATGGTATGAGAAACCAGTATCATGGTTCCTGGGACGAAATCGGAAGGAACGGCAGCAAATGCTTTTCCGTATGGGAATCGGACAATCTGGTGGACTGGACGGAGCAGCGGCTGGCAAAAATCGGGGATGAGAATTTCGGCTGCCTGTGGGCGCCGGATATTATTTATGACAGGGAAAACGGGGATTATCTGCTGCACTGGTCGTCCTCCCACAGCTGCAATAATTATGGAAGGAAAGGGATTTATTACAGCCGTACGAAGGATTTTAAGGAATTCAGCTCTCCTGAGGTTTTATACCGGAAAGAGGACAGCGGCGTGATCGACTCCGCAATTTACGAGGAAAACGGCTGGTATTATATGTTTATCAAGAGTGAAGGAAACCCGGAGAAGATCATCCTTCTGCGGTCCGCCCATGCAGCGGGGCCTTACGAGCGTGTGGAGGCCTTTGACGAAAGCATGGAAGCTGTGGAAAGCGGCCTGTACGAAGCGCCTACCGCGGTGAAGCTGGAGGATGGCCGGTGGTGCCTGTTCCTGGACTATTACGGCGTTCCCGGCGCGGGACAGGGGTATGTCCCCTTTGTGGCGGACAGCCTGGCGGACGGACATTTTGTGCGCTCGGACGCTTCCTTTGATTTCCCTTATGGCTTTAAGCATGGAACGATACTGACCATTTCCATGGAGGAATATGATCGGATAAAATCCCATAACTGGTCGGATAAGGGGTATGTATAAAGCTGGCGGATGTGATATAATATGGAAGGGCAGTAACTGTGCAGGGACTGTACAGTTACTGCCCTTTAATCACAGGAGGAGAAAGCAATGACAAAGAAACAGGTGTATAACCCCTATTTGCCATCCTACGAATACGTACCGGATGGGGAGCCGCATGTATTCGGCGGCCGTGTTTATGTTTACGGAAGCCATGACCGTTTTGACGGTGAAATGTTCTGCCTGAACGATTATATCTGCTATTCGGCGGATGTGAAGGATTTGACGCAGTGGAAGTATGAAGGCGTTATTTTCAGAAAGGATCAGGACCCCAGAAACCAGAACCCTACGGAAACGGAGCCAATCCGTAAAATTTACAACGTGAAGTCCAGGTTTGGAAATGGCCTGAATCCTCCCGGAATCCATGCTCTCTGGGCGCCGGACGTGGTGAAGGGGCTGGATGGAAAATATTATTTATATTATTGTCTGGATTTCCTTCCGGAAATCGGCGTTGCAGTTTGCGATACGCCTGCGGGAAGCTATGAATTCCTGGGCTTTGTGAAGCATGCGGACGGTACTATACTGGGAAGAGGGGAGAATGATCTGGGACAGTTTGATCCCGGTATTTTTATAGATGATGATGGGGAAATCTATCTGTATTCCGGCAACGCGCCCATGCATAAGGAGCATATCGGAGGGAAGCAGGGCTCCCAGGTGATGACGCTGGAAAAGGATATGGTTACCCTGAAAACGGAGCCCCGCCTGCTTCTGCCCTCCATTGCGGACAGTGAGGGGACAAGCTTTGTGGGCCATGAGTTTTTTGAGGCCAGCTCCATCCGTAAAATCGGAAGCACCTATTATTTTGTATATTCCTCTGTCCTCAGCCACGAATTGTGCTATGCGGTCAGCAGCAGGCCTGACCGGGATTATATTTATGGCGGGACAATCATAGATATCGGAGATGTGGGACTTGAGGGAAGATGTGCCAAGGATGCCCTGAACTGTCTGGGAAATACCCATGGCGGCATTGAATATATTAACGGGCAGTGGTATGTTTTCTACCACAGGCAGACCAACCGCACCCAGTTTTCCAGACAGGGCTGCGCGGAAAAAATCAGCATAGATGCGGACGGGCATATCAGGCAGGTGCCGGTGACCTCATGCGGTTTGAATGATGGCCCGCTGGCCGGAGAAGGGAAATATCCCGCTTATATCTGCTGCAGGCTGACCGGAAAGGACGGGGCTGTATTTTCTTCCCAGGGGGATATGGAATTCAGGTTCCCTTATCTTACCCAGGATATCCCGGACAGGGATCCTGATGCGGAAGGCGTGAATACGGAGGAAGGGCTTCCCGTCCAGTATATAGCCAATGTGGGCGACGGCACGGTAATCGGGTATAAATCGTTTTGTTTTAACGGGACAAAAAAGATTACCATGCTTGTAAGAGGCTGCGGTAAGGGAACCGTGACCGTTTCTGCTGAAGCGGAAGGAAAAGCGGCCGGAACGATCCGCGTGGATGTGGATTCGGATTCCTGGCAGGAGGTTTCCGGCGAAGTAAATATGCCGGACGGCGAGCAGGATTTGTATTTCCGCTATGATGGGGAAGGCAGCTTTGATTTTATTGCATTTTCATTGGAAAAGGTCCGTGTTTGATTATAAGGAAGAAGAAATTGTACTGCACGGCTGTCAGGGAGATGTGTATCACTGGAAAAAGCCGGAACGTGCATAATATGTATTATTTTGTACCAAAACGGGCAATCGGGAGGAAATCAGATGAATCAGAACAGGAAACCAATTGATTATGCCAAAGCATCCTGCGAAACGATGATGCGGAAATTCGCGGCGCAGGATCTGCCGCCCAAAGGACATTTCCATTATCACCAGGGTGTTTTCCTTTCAGGGGTATATCAGACATACAGGCTTTGTGGCGATGAGAGGTATTTTCAGTATATCAAAGACTGGGTGGATTCCATTATCGATGAGAATGGGGAAATACATACCTTTGACAAGGGGCAGCTGGATGATATCCAGCCGGGGATTCTGCTGTATCCGCTGTTGGATAAAACAGGAGATCAAAGGTATCAGAAGGCGCTGGATACCTTGCTTCCTATCATAAGGGATTTTCCCAGAAACAAGGACGGCGGATTCTGGCATAAGGAAGGATGTCCGGAGCAGATGTGGCTGGACGGCCTGTATATGGCCGGACCGATTTGTGCGGAATATGCCGCCAGGTTCCAGCAGCCGGAATATCTGGAACTTGCTGCGAAGCAGGCGCTTCTCATGGAGGAAAAAACAAGGGATGACAAGACCGGCCTGTGGTATCATGCATGGGACTGTTCCCATCGTGAGGACTGGGCGGATCAGGAAACAGGGCTGTCTCATGAATTCTGGGGGAGAAGCATAGGCTGGGTGCCGGTTGCCATTCTGGACGAACTGGATTTTATGGAGCCTTCCCACCCACAGTATGAAAAGCTGTGTGCCCTGGTGCGTAATCTGCTGGAGTCTGTCTGCCGTTATCAGTCTGCAGACGGCCGCTGGTATCAGGTAGTGGATAAAGGCGGAAAAGAGGGCAACTGGCTGGAAACCTCATGCTCCTGTCTGTATACGGCCGCCATTGTAAAAGCGGTGCATAAGGGGATTTTGCCGGAGCAGTACCTGGAACAGGCCGTCAAAGGGTATGAAGCGGTTATCCATTCTCTGGCCTGGGAGGGAGAGGATCTCCTGGTGGGCGGCGTGTGCATTGGAACCGGCGTGGGGGATTACAGGCATTATTGCGAGCGCCCCACTTCAGTAAACGATCTGCATGGAGTTGGCGCCTTCCTGCTGATGTGCGCGCAGATGGAGACGGTGATGTAATTCAGGATACTGGAAAGTAAACGTAAAGGTCCGTATTTTGATTCTGGTAACGGAATGAGAATACGGACTTTTTGTATTGCCATGTTTAAAAAGATATGTTATTATAATTCCGTCACACAGCAGTATCTACGCTGCTGTAATAACAGGCCGTTCAGGCCGGTCTTTCATTTCGGCGCTTCTTTTCGAAGCAAAAATCCGTAAATGACAACAATTGAAGACAGGAGGAGCATTTATGGCAAATAGGCTCAGGAATTATTTCCCGCTCATCAGGGAACGAAAGGAGGTGTTGAAGGAGATTGGCGAAAACAGCGGACTGTATGCGGTATTCACGGGCTGGAAGCCGGAGCAGCAGGAGGAATTCCTTGATTTCTGTACAGGGATGAAGGGGGTTAAGATCCTCTATGATTCTTTTTTTAAAGAGGTCATGAACCCGGAATATACGCCTGGCAGGCTGAACCGGTTTCTGTCGCTGCTGATTGGGAAAAAGGTAACGATCCGGCAGGTGATTCCCAACGACGGCAGCAGGATTGCCGATGAGAATACGCTGCTGATCACGGATATTGTGGTGGAGTTTGAAGAAGGAAGCCTGGCAAACGTGGAAATCCAGAAAATAGGCTATTCCTTTCCCGGAGAACGCAGCGCCTGTTATTCCGCGGATTTGCTGCTGAGGCAGTACAAAAGGGTACGGGATGAGAAAAACAGGACAAAGCAGAAGTTCAGCTATAAGGATATCAAAAATGTATACATAATCGTTTTGTTTGACAAAAGCGCAAGAGAATTTCATGCTGTTTTGGGAAAACACCTGCATAAATCCTACTGGGGCTTTGATACAGGTCTGGAAGTTGAGCTTCTGCAGAACTTTATCTTCATTACGCTTGACATTTTTCGTAAAAACATGGAAAATAAAAGCATAGAGAATGAACTGGATGCGTGGTTAATGTTTTTCAGTTCCGAGGATCCGGAACGGATAATTGAACTGATAGATAAATACCCGATGTTCAGGGAGATGTATGATGATATTTATGAACTCTGCCGGAATATGGAAAAGGTGATGGGTATGTTTTCAAAGGAATTGCGGGAACTGGATCGTAACACAGTGCAGTATATGATTGACGAGATGCAGGAGACGATTGACGCGCAGGCAGCTGCGCTTGAGGCAAATGAGAAAAAACTGGAAGCAGAAAGAAAACGGCATGAAGAAGAGTTGGAAAGAGAAAAAGCAAAATATGCGGAAGCCCTTAGGTGCATAGAGGAACTGAAAAGAAAATCCAGTTCGGATCCTTTGCAGTAATCTGTTTTTAGGTGGAATTTCTGCCATATAAAGAAATAGTAAACTTTGTATTCGTTAAAACTAGAATCCGGATTGTCACCGGGCTATACGCAGTAAATGGCAATCAATAATTTGAGGCGGTATCCAATCAGGGGGAAACAGCGGCTGTCCAACCTGGGTGCCGTCTCTTTTTTTACTGTGAAAGTCGGTGGTGAGTGTGGGAGTTCGTAGCACGGAGCAATCGACTTTCATTCATGATGATGTCTGCCTGGCAGACATGTCCGTTTAGTATAGTGGCTCCGGAAGAATGCAGGTAACGGTTCAGACAGCCAGGTTTTAACAACTCTATAATAACTTTGGCTTAAACTACGGTTATAAAGAAAAAAGGGAAAAGAGAAGGATTATGGCAGATATTTTAATCGTGGAGGATGAAACGGCAATCAACGAGCTTATCAGGAGAAACCTGGAGCTTGTGGGGCACCGCTGTGTGTCTGTATATGACGGGGAGGAAGCAATCCGGCGGCTTCAGGAGGGGCAGTTTGATCTGATGCTACTGGATATTATGCTGCCGGGGGCGGACGGCTTTGAGGTGTATCAGACCGCGGAGCATGTACCTACGATTTTTCTCACGGCAAAGGGCGGGCTTTCCGACAGAGTGAGAGGGCTCCGCATGGGGGCGGATGACTATATTGTCAAGCCCTTTGAAATGCTGGAGCTTTTGGCCAGGGTGGAGGCTGTGCTGCGCCGGACAAGGAAAAGCGGGACGGATTTTGTTTTTTACGGTGTGCGGATTGATTTTGAAAGCCGGACCATTGAAAAGGACGGGCAGGAGACAGAGTGCACGCCCAGAGAGTATGAGCTGTTGGAAACCCTGGTGAAGAACCGCAATATCGCCCTGTCCCGGGAGCGGCTCCTGGATTTGGTCTGGGGCTATGACTATGAAGGGGATATCAGGACCGTGGACGTCCATATCCAGAAGCTGCGCAAAAAGCTGGGGCTGGAGGACTGCATCAAAACCGTATATAAGCTGGGTTACCGGCTGGAGATTAAATAATATGAAAAAAAAGACCTTTTTTACAACCATGCTTTTATTTCTTCTTTTCTTCAACGGCGCTTTCCTTTTTCTGGCGGTGGTTTTCTGGCATGAAAAACTGGATGTACAGAAGGAAATGGCGCTGTCGGAGCATTATATGATTCTCACCTCCGCGGCCAGGGACATGCAGGCGCTGGACAGCAGGGGAAACGGCGGGAACTATAATATGGAGGAGCTGATGCAGCCCTATACACAGTTCAGGCAGGACGGGCACAGGTCGCTTTATCTGTATCATGGCGGCCAGCTGCTGTATTCCGATGAAACAAAGCGGACAGGGAAGGATGCGGAGAATGCGCTGGCGCCCAGCCTGAAGGAGAGCGGCCAGCGGGAAATACGGATGGTGAAGGAAAAAAAAGAAACCGGGGAATACGGCTTCCTCTATGTGGAAGGGTGTTTTCCCCAGCCCTATGAGGACTATTCCCTCATTTATAAATACAGCCTTAAGGATATTTATGAGAACTGGAGAGAAATGAAAAATCTGCTTTTTTTATGCGGCGGTGTGTTTTCGCTTTTACTCTCCCTTTGCCTGATAGCGCTGCTGAACCGCCTGTTCCATCCGCTGCAGCAGATTGCGGAGACGTCCCGGGAGATGACTTCCGGGGACTTTAACGGCAGGCTTCCGGAAAAAGGGCGGGACGAGGTGGCAGCCATGGCGCACAGCTTTAACCAGATGGCGGAAACGATAAAGACGCAGATTGCCGAGCTGGAGGAGGCGGCCTCACAGAAGCAGAGGCTTGTGGATAATTTTGCCCATGAGCTGCGCACACCTTTGACAGCCATATATGGTTATGCGGAATATCTCCAGAAGGCGGCGGTTTCTGAGGAGGATAAGGTTTCCTCGGCGGGCTATATCATGTCCCAGTGCCGCAGATTATCCAATCTCTCCCAGCAGCTGCTGGAGCTTTCGGCGCTGCGTGAGGAAGGGGGAAGCCTGGGAAAAATTCAGGTGGATAAGCTGTTTTACGCCGTAAAGCAGACCATTCTGCCAAAGGCGGAGTCCCGCGGCGTTGCGGTTTCTTTTGAAGCGAAGCTGGAGGAGCTGAAGGGGAACAGGGATCTGCTGGAAAGCCTGCTGATCAATCTGATAGATAACGGAATCAAGGCCTGTGACAGCGGCGGGACAGTCAGGGTGAGCGCATATTTTCAGGGAAGGCACCCGGCGCTTGCGGTCGCGGATAATGGAAGGGGGATTCCGGAAAAGGCAATCTCTCAGATAAAAGAGCCTTTTTACAGGGTGGATAAAGCGCGCAGCCGGAAGGAGGGCGGTGCGGGCCTGGGCCTGTCAATCTGTGAACAGATTGCCCAGGTGCATCAGGCGCAGCTTCAGATTGGTTCGGCGCCGGGAAAAGGGACAGTCATACGGATTATTTTTCCGGAAATTTAATCACTTGATAATAAGTTTACAATAACTCTCTCATATAGCGGTATTATAGTAGCCTTATCAAAACAAAAGACGGCGCAGGGCAATTTATGAAAAGTGTATCGCCGTAAAAAAGAAAGGCAGGAAAAGAAAATGAGAGAGAACAGAAAAGTTGGGAAAAACAGGATGGAAAGAAAAATGAGAAAAAATAAGGGAGCAGGCATTCTGGCCGCCGTGACAGGCGCTTTTGCCCTTGTATGCGGTTGTGCGGCCATGTTCAGCGGCATGGCGGAGGCGGCAGCGGCTGCCGATATGGGAAGGACGGAGCGGATTCCCACCGTATATAACCTTCCGGCTGCGGCGCAGGGCCAGACAGCGCCGGAGGGCTACAGCAAAGCCAGCTATACGGCAGTTTCGGATCCGCTGGAATATTATCGGGATAAAAAGCCCACGGAAAATGATCTGACCCAGGAGGAAGCGGCGGAAATCGGTGCACAGCTTTTATGGAGGCTGTTTGAGGTCAGGCTGGACGGAGCCACGGTTTATATGGGCTATGATAATGGAACGGAAACCTTCCCCAGGGCGTTCTGGAGCGGTGATGTGAGGTTCGGCACAAACCGGAGGCCTGAGGATAACTGCTATACCTTTATGATAGATGCGGTAACGGGGGAAGGCTTTTTGGCAACGTATGGCAGGACTCTGAGCGTAAAAGTGGATTTGGGGCTGGATGCGGCGCTGGCAAAGGATCCAGGTGAATACATGAAGCTGGCAAAGGAGTTTGCGGAAAAAAAGAATCTGGTCGGCGGTGCGGTGAAGGAATGCGTCTATAACTGCCAGGGCTACAGCTCTAACGATCCGACCATTACTATTGATGTATATGGCGTCAGCGGGGAACGTGCTTCCATCACGTTTTCCCGATATGACCGGGCCGTACTGGGGATTTCCCTGGATGCAAACGAAAAAATCATGGAGATGATGCAGAAGCTGTGGGAACAGAATGCCGCGGAAATGGATAATAACATGGCAGGGGGCATAACGGGAAATGCGGAGGAAATCACGGAATTGAAGGCGAAATAGCCCTGCGGTCAGTGCGAAGCGCTGGCCTGCGCAGCTAAATGGTCTGCTCTGTATGAACTTTAGCCGGAAATTCATTGCTGAAGCGTTACAAAATTTTGGGCCCAGGTATTACAGAATTTCATATGATTGACATTGGCGGCAGGAAAGGATACACTGATTCTGCATATGTTTTCAGACAGACATCCAGGAATAGAAAAAGGGGGAACTTACGATGAGCGAATACAGAAAAGCAAAACCTGAGGAAAGGGAAGCCTGTATTGAATTTGCAGATTATGTTTTCAGTAAAGCGCACTGTCCGCATGATTTCGAAACGTTGATACCGAGGGTTTATGGAGAAGGCGTTGATTCCGCCTCCATGCACCGTATAGCAGTGGATGAAAGAGGAAAAATCCGCGCCCTGATTGCGGTTTTGCGGGAAGAGCTTGAAGTGGGCGGCAAAGCGCTGCAGGCAGGCTTTGTGGGAACCGTTTCAGTACATCCGAAGGCGCGGGGCGAAGGCCATATGAAGGTTCTGATGGGAGAATGGCTGAAGGAAATGCGCGAAACCTGTGACATTGCCGTTTTAGGCGGCCAGAGGCAGCGATATGAATATTTTGGGTTTACGCGGGGCGGTTCGCAGTATAAATATTCGGTAAACCGTTCTAATATTCGTCATGCACTGAAGAAGACGGACTGCGGCGGCATTTCTTTTTGCCCGCTGGAGGAAGCGGAGGGCGGATACGAGCTTGTTTATAACATTAACAAACAGCGTCCTGCCCGGGTGGAGAGGCCGAAGGAGCAGATTGGCTCCATTGTGCGGAATATGGGGGAAAAGGCTCTGGCAGTGCTGGACAACGAAAAGTTAACCGGATATATCCTTGTCAGTGGGAACGGTGATACGGTGTGTGAACTGGGACTTTTGGATGCGGGAATTATGGAGGCTGTGATTAAGGCGTATCTTGCTTATACAGAGCGGGATGAAATTGAGATCGTGGCGTCTGCCTATGATAAAGCGCTGAACCAGCGTATCGGACGCTTTGCAGAGTCTTATTGCGTGGAACCCAGCGAGATGTTTCAGATTTTTGATTTTGCCAATGTCCTGGAGGCTTATCTTTCCCTGAAACAGAAAACCCTGGGACTGGCTTTGGGTGAATTTTCTGCGGTCCTGGACGGACAGCCTGTAACGGTATGGGCGGATGAAAATGGGGTTTCTGTGGAACGTGCGGCAAAGCCGGGGGCTGCGGTGCTTGATAAGCATCAGGCGCAGGAGCTCCTGCTTTCAGAATATGGCCGGTTCATGGATGTGCAGGCTCCGGTGGGCTGGTTCCCGTTGCCGGTATTCTGGTATGCGGCGGATTCTTTCTGAAAGATTTTTTTATTAAAATGATATAGAAAGCGATTAGGCATCTTCCGGTTTCCTGACCGGAGGATGCTTTTTTGAATTCTGAAGAAAGTGCATGGTTACCAGAAGGATACTAATATGCCTGGAGATACTATCCCACTTTTATGTGCGTACTTTTTTTGCAGCAAAACCGGGTATATGATGGATATAGAACATGAAACTAACTGCGCCATATGTTCCTGCAGCGCCGGCCGAATATGCTGCGCAGTGCCGCGGGGAATGAGGGCAGCAGCTGAAATTGGGGAAGTAAAGTGGAAAAGGAGAAGCTGATATGGAAATGAAAATGATGGACAAACTGAAAAACCTGGATGAATGGAACGGAAACGGAGAGTTTCAGGCAAGGACGAGCGCACAGGGGATGATGCGTGCAGCGGAAGGCGCGGGAACGGCATGCGGCTCTGCGTGCGGTGCAGCGGATCCGGAGAAGAAGCCGGGTGCATGCGGCTCCGCTTGTGGTGCGTCAAATCCGGAGAATAAACCGACTGCGTGTGGTACTGCCTGCGGGACAACAGATCCGGAAAAGAAACCAAGCGCATGTGGCACCGCCTGCGGGACGACAGATCCGGAAAAGAAACCAAGCGCATGTGGCACCGCTTGTGGTGCATCAGATCCTGAGGAGAAGCCGGGCGCATGTGGCACCGCTTGTGGTGCAACAGATCCGGAAAAGAAACCGGGTACACGCAGTTCTGCGTGCGGTGCATCGGATCCGGAGAAGAAACCGAGCGCGTGCGGCTCTGCGTGCGGTGCGTCGGATCCGGAGAAGAAACCCAGCGCATGCAGCTCTGCCTGC
>NZ_KE992760.1:93693-94132 GCF_000466465.2 Clostridium sp. KLE 1755 | reverse complement strand
GGGGGCGGCTGGGGGATGTTTTACGGACCATGGGAAAAAACGGTGATGTTTCTTAATGCCCCGTATGACCGGAATCCTGCCGCCCCTAGCGGCGTGTCCGACGAACGCAGACGGCTGAAAGCCTCTGCGGAGGAGTTTTGCCGCGTTGGCAGGATTCCGGCCATGCGGGACATTTAGAAACATCCCGTTTTTGAGGTTGGTCCGTAAAACATCCCCCAGCCGCCCCCGGAGAGGAACCGCAAAACAGGGCCATCGGAGGCCGGGAGAGGACAGAGGCCGCACCACCACAAAAATAAAGCTGCGCAGGTATGTTGTCTGGTTGTAAGTTCTGTAGGTTGTATGTTGTTCAGGTTGTGGTAATTGCATTTAATCAAAGACCCCGCTGCACGCAACGGGATATCAAACTTGTAGCGCTGCAGAGCAGCGGGGTCTTTGACCC
>NZ_KE992760.1:85005-93593 GCF_000466465.2 Clostridium sp. KLE 1755 | reverse complement strand
ACAGAGGCCGCACCACCACAAAAATAAAGCCTCACTCTCCACTACATATCGGCCTTGACTTATACTATTCATACTGGTATGGTATAGATACAGACAACCATGGATAAAACAAATTTAAAGAGGTAGAAAATGAGTGCTATGAGAATTTCGACCAAAGGAAGATATGCAGTGCGTGTTATGCTTGATTTGGCAGTTAACAACACCGGAGAATATATTAAAGTAAAGCAGATAGCGGACCGCCAGGGAATTTCAGAAAAATATCTGGAGCAGATCATAGCGATTCTGAATAAGGCCGGCTTTGTAAAGAGCACAAGGGGCGCACAGGGAGGCTATCGCCTGGCGAGGGATCCGGCCGAATATACAGTGGGACAAATCCTCCGTCTGACGGAAGGCTCTCTGAATCCGGTGCCATGCCTGGACAGCTGCGGAGGGACAGCAGACTGCCTGCGCTATGATACCTGTGAAACCGTGGATGTGTGGAAACAGCTGGCGGATGCCATTAATGGTGTAGTGGACAGCATTACCATTGCAGATCTGGCTGAAAAGCACGCGAAACGTATGGAAAGTATGAATTATATGATTTAAAGCAGCCGCAGGGCTGCTTTTTATTTGCGGTAAGATGCTGGTCCGGGCAAAGCTGCCGCCCTACAGGATGCGGCCGGCGATTCCGGAGGGCTGGCGCCCGGCCGCATCCAGAAGCCTGCGCACCTCCATCAGTATGGTGCCTGCCTGCAGATATTCATCCGGGGCAGGGGGCCTTTGTTCTTCTGCGTAATTGTTTGGTTTCCCGCATTCCCTGAAAATATGGTATTTCCCCGGAGGGCAGGTAAGGAAACCGGCGCTCAGGCGGGGAGGCACAGGCTTTCCGTGGAAGAGGACAGGAAGGCAGGAGGCCTGCCGTACCAGCTCCAGCAGCCTGTTTTGCAGCTCCTCATGGGATATGCAGCCGCAGGCGAGAAAGAAGATTGACTCATCATAACGGGCCAGAAAGCTTCCGTCCCCTGTGTCGGACAGTATTTCCCTGGCAGCATCGGCCACAGCGCGCAGTACGCCCTTACAGGCCAGTTCACCCAGGTCCCGGCAGATATCATCCAGATTATCAATCTTAATCAAGGCCAGATGGAAAGCTTCTGAATTCCAGCCGGAATACGCGGCGGCATTGATCAGATGTTCATCTATGTAATGCGGGTGATAGGCCAGGGTAACCGGATCGGTCACCATTTTATTGTTTAAAAAAAGGAATTCATTTTCAATTTCCTTTGGGGATTCCTCGCCATTTAATACGGATCCGGTGATATCGGTGACCAGCTCCATTATCAGCTCCCGATCCTCAAGCAAAATATAGCGGCAGAAAATCTGGTAGATATGATCCTGCATATATTCAAATTTTGTGCAGGAGGTTTTTGATTTCATTGCGCGGGCGGAGATACAGTTTACGCACTGCTGTTTTTTATCCCAGACGGAATAACAGGGCTTGTCCGGAGTCAGGGTCAGGATGCCGTCCGCCATGGAAATTTTTACTGTATGGCAAATGAAAGGATCCACAAGCCGGACAATGGCAAATGTGTTTTGTAATACAGACATTTCAGATTGTAATTCTGTATATGTATAATAATATTTCACAAAAATGTCTCCTTTCCGGCAGAAAACTCCTGTTTTTAGAAATTAACAAACCATAAGAAACAGATTATCATATTTTACATAAATTGGCAATGCGGTAAAATCTGCCAAAATCAGGGCGTTGCGGCAAAAACCGGTGCCGGTGCAGGCAGGGAAAAACATGTGTATTTCATATTACGGGTATATCTTTTGCCGCCGGCGTATTGGGCGGAAAGAGTTGACATACCTTCCAGGTATTTGTAATATGAAAGTAATGCCAGCCGGAGCAAGGTTCGATTGGAGAAAGCATAGGGCGATAGAATGGATAAAAAGGTGCTGCTGTCCACGACGGACAATAAGCAGATTATGGAAGTATTTCAGGCGCTGAACCAGACAAGCGATGATTATTTTTTCATATTGGACATAAAAGAAGACAGCTGTTTTTTCTGCGACAGGGTGCGGGAGAGATTTCATATATCCTCCGATTTCATATGTCCGGCGGGAGAAGGGCTGCGGGAGCTGGTAGCAGAGGAGGATTTTCCCCTGCTAATAGAGGATTTAAGGCGCATCCGCGCCGGAGAAAAAAAATACCATGACATGGAATACCGCTGGTACAGTAAAGATAAGGAAATCATATGGATCCACTGCCGGGGAACGGTGATTTATGACGGGGAAGGCAGTATCCGTCTTCTTGTGGGAAGCATTTCCGAGGTAAACGGGGAGGAAAAACGCGACCGTCTGACCGGTCTGCATGGGGAAGGCCGTTTTGCCCTTGACCTGGGACGATTGCTTCAGAAGAAACATGGAGCCGGATTTCTTTTGCTTATTGGCGTGGATGATTTTAAAGAGATCAATGAAAAATATGGGATAGAATCGGGAAATACGCTGCTTAGGGAGCTTACGGACATTATCAGGGAATGTATGCTGCCGGGAATGCAGCTTTACCGGCTGGTTGCGGATGAATTCGTTCTGTTCGGGCAGGATGATATGTGCTCCGCGCAGGTAGTGGAGTTGTTTGAAAAGATCAGGCGTAATATTTTCAGACATATAGAAGAGGAGGACTACCGTAATTTCTATACGGTTTCCGGCGGTTTGCTCCAGCTGCCTTATCCTTCTGCCGATTACAGCGAGCTGGTAAAATATCTGGAATTTGCCCTGAATGAAGCAAAGCGCCGGGGAAAAAACGCGCTTGTGGCATTCAGCAGGGAGGATTATGACGCCTATGTGGGCAGACTGGAAATCAAGGAAGAGCTGCGTAAGGCCATATTTAATGATTATGAAGGTTTTTCCCTGCATTATCAGCCGATAGTGGATGCGAAGAACTATGAAATCAGAGGAGCGGAAGCGTTGCTTCGGTGGGACAGCAGCAGATACGGGAAAATGCCGCCGGGGGATTTTATCCCGGTGATGGAGGAAAGCGGGCTTATCATTCCCATGGGCTCCTACGTGATAAAGGAGGCGGTGCTCTGCTGCTGCAGATTGAAGAGGGTTATCCCATTGTTTCATATGAATATCAATCTTTCCTACGTACAGCTGAAAAAGAGCGATGTGCTTCAGGAGCTGCGTAACCACCTGGGAGTGGCGGAGGTGTGCCCTGAAAATATCATGCTGGAAATTACGGAAAGCGGATATATTGAAACTGATCCTGCCTTCCGGAAGGCCATGGAGGAAATCTGCGGGCAGAAGCTGAGGCTGGCCATCGATGATTTCGGAACAGGCTATTCCAATCTGCGATATTTGAAGGATCTGCGTGCCGATATGATAAAAATTGACCGCTCCTTTGCGGTACGGGCGTTGGAAAGCGATTATGACTATACGCTGTTGGGACATATTATTGAAAGGGCCCACAGCATCGGCCTGCGGGTGTGTCTGGAGGGCGTGGAAACGGAAGAGGAGCTGGTGCGTTTACAGCGGCTGTCCCCGGATTACATTCAGGGATTTTTATTCGGCAGGCCCGTGCCTGAGAGGGAATTTGTTGAAAAATATCTGGGAAGCGGCGCCTTTAAGACCTGGCAGGAACAGGCCGGGCCGGGAGAGGGCGGCAAAAGGACCAGGGGAGAGACGGAATGAAAAGGTTTGGAAATGTAATACTGAAAAAATGGTACTGGTTTTTATTTGCGGCCGTGGTGCTGGGTGAAGCTGCGGTGTTCCTCTTTTTCGGGGAGGGCAGTTATATCGCTACACATGATAACCTGGATCTGTTTATGGGACACTTCCAGGCGATGAAGCTTTGGGACGTGTTCTTTGCCCACAATGCTGAGGTGCCGATACTGGGCGGTATCACTAGGGACTATTTAAGCTCGGAATTCAATCTTTATAACATCCTTTTTTATCTGCTGCCGCCCTTTGCGGCATACATGTGCGGGTATTTTCTGAAAATCCTGATTGCGGAGGGCTCCATGCTTCTGCTGGCAAAGGATATTTACCAGGAAAATTATAAGAAATATGAGCCTGCGGCAGTGATAATCGGACTTATTTACGGACTGCTTCCTCTGTTCCCGGCCTATGGGATCGCCTTTGCGTCCATTCCGCTTGCCGTGCTTTTGCTGCGCAGGATTTACAGGGGGGAAAGCCGGTGGGACTATCTGTTTTTGTTCCTTTATCCGCTTCTTTCCTATTTTTCTTATTTCGGTTTTTTCATCCTTGGATATCTGGTACTGGCTATTGTGATACTGGCGGTGCGGGATTACGGCAGTATGAAAAAGGCGGCGCCGGATGAAAAGAATGGGCAGGAGGATGTGCGGAAAAATGTCCAGGAGAACGCACGGAAGAACGCGCAGAAGGATGCACAGGGGAAAACGAGGCGGCCCTCCTTCCTGCGCTCCATTAGCCTGCGGCTTGCGGCGGCCCTGGTCATCCTTTCGGCAGGCTATATTCTGTTTGAATACAGGCTGTTCGGGGAGATGCTTTTTTCCGACGTGGTGACCATGCGCACCACGATGGCAGAGGATAACTTTACCGCAGGACAGATTGTTTCCTCCATATGGGAGGTGTTTTATCAGGCTATATTCCATGCCCAGCCTTCCCATACCAGGTTTGTGCTGCCTTTGTGCATGCTTTTTCTTATTTACCGTATTTTCTGCTTCCTCCGGGAAAAAAAGCCGGGGAAAATAGTGACGGACAGCTTCTGCCTGGTTATTTACTTTATAATAGGAAACTGTCTGGTTTATGGCTTCTATTATTGGGGCGGCTTCCGCAGACTGTTTGAGACGCTGGTGCCCCCGCTGAAGGGCTTCCAGTTCAACCGCACCGTTTTTTTCAACCCGTTTCTCTGGTACGCAGCGCTGTTTTTGCTGGTGAAGTACCTTATTGATAAAAGGAAGCAGTGGCTGGGTTATCTGGTTTCCCTGATTGCGCTGGCGGTGGTAATCCTGACTCCGGCTGTATACAATGATTTTTATTCCACCTGCTATTACAATGCCTATCGGATCATAAAGCATACACAGGTGGAAAACCTGAACTACCGGGAGTTCTATTCGCAGAAGCTGTTTGAGGAAATCAAGGCGGATATCGGCTATGACGGAGAGTACAGCGCTGCTTACGGAATGCATCCCGCGGTGCTTTCCTATAACGGAATCGCCACGCTGGACGGCTATCTGGGCTTCTATCCCCAGGAATATAAAGAAGAATTCGGAGCCATGATAGCCCCCGCCACGCAGAAGGTGGAGGAATGGAATACTTATTTCTGGGACTGGGGAGCCAGGGCATATCTGTATTCCGGTTCAGGGGAAAATACGTGGAACGCGGTCAGAACCATGGCCACGGCCGATGACAGGCTGTATATAGACGGTGACATGTTCCGCAGGCTCGGCGGTAAATACCTGTTTTCCCGGATTAAAATCAGCAACGAAAAGGAACTGGGCTTTACCTTAACCGGAACCTATACCCAGGAGGAATCCCCTTATACGATTTATGTTTATGATGCCGGTTAACCATTGGTTGCAAAACTGCCCGGATCCAACTGGGAAGTGGGCGGATAACCGTAAAATGGTAAGCGACGGATTTGACAATGCCGTACCTGTAGTGTTATGATAAAAAAGTCCGGGCTGTGAGGGCCCGGGCGGAAAGAGAAACGGATTACCCCAGAGAAGGAGAAATAAAATGCCAATCAGAATCCATAATTTCGCCGGTAAATTCGGATGGAATATGAGAAAATATTTTCCCAAGCTGGCAAGCGAGGGATATCTTACCTTTCAGTTTATGACCCGCGGTAAATCGCAGAATGAATACATCAAATATTTTATGTCAAGTGATCCGATACCGCATCCCAATGTGGTGAACCTGGAGACCATCAACCGCTGCAACAGCACCTGCGAATTCTGCACGGCCAACAAGAACGCGGAGAAGCGTCCTTACGCCCGGATGGAAGAAAGCCTGTATTACAATATTATTGACCAGCTCAGGGACTGGGGCTACAAAGGCCACCTGACCCTGTACGGAAATAATGAACCTTGGCTGGATACAAGAATTGTGGAATTCCACAAGTATGCCAGGGAACAGCTGCCGGAAGCGTTTATTTTCATGTCCACCAACGGACTGCTCCTGGATGTGGACAAGGTAAAGGCTATTGTCCCTTATGTAAACCAGCTGATCATCAACAATTACTGCCTGGATATGAAGCTCCATGACAATATCAGGGTGATTTATGAATATGTCAAGGCCCATCCGGAGGAGTTTAAGGATGTGGACATACTCATCCAGATGCGTTACCTGAAGGAGGTGCTTACCAACCGCGCCGGAAGCGCGCCCAACAAGGCGGCTACGGAAAAGGTAGTAAAGGAAACCTGCCTGATGCCCTATACAGACATGTGGATTACGCCGAACGGCAAGCTGGGTATCTGCTGCTGTGACAACTTCGAGGTTACGGAGGTGGGCGATCTGAACACAATGCCCCTGAAGGATGCCTGGAACAGCCCCGCATACCAGAAGCTGAGAAATGCGGTTAAGGACGGCCGCCAGAATTACCCGTTCTGCAAGCACTGCGATTTCATCGATGCCGGTTTACGTATGGATATTGTGAATGACATTTTGAAAAAGAATAAAAAGTAAGCTGTTTTTTAATAATAAAAAAGCGCAGCATGAAAAAGCCGTTCCCGTCAGTAAGAGACAGGAGCGGCTTTTATTATTTTTATTTATAATTGTTCAGTATCCCTCACAGTTACTGCCAAAATCAGTTCTGATTGGCTGTGGATTCCAGGTATTCCTTATCCGTATTCACGTTCCAGATATTGGAGCGGTCACGGACGCCGTTCAGAATGTTATGCACGGTTTCAAAGGAGGTCACCATGGAATGATCGATATTATTATACCGGTGCTGGCCGTTGCGCCCCACGCAGTAAAGATTATCAATGGTATCCAGATATGCCCTCAGCTCATCGATATCCTTGTAAGTATCAAAATAAGCAGGATAAGCCTTTTTCACCTTTTCCATATGGGTATCCATTACCTGGGAGGGACTGTCGATAAGTCCCATCTGTACCATTTCCTTCACGGCAAAGTCTGAAAATTCCTTTTCGCTCATCTGCCAGAGGGAATCCCCTTCATTACAGAAATACTCCAGACCCACCCAAACGGTATGCTCCAGATCCTTTACCATGTAAGGCGACCAGTTATTGTAAATCTGGAACCGCCCCATCTGAACGGTACGATCATGTACATAAATCCAGTCATCGGGAACGATATTGGAAATAGTCCTGATCTTCGTTTTGTTTTCCAGGTTCAGCCTGGGGACCAGGACGCCCAGAGTCATATAATCCCGGTAAGGAAGACCGGCGGCGATGGCTGCTTCTTTTTCCGGCACCCCGTTCATGCCGCCCACAAGATCCTTTACCGGCATGGAGGAAATAAAAATATCCCCCTCCATTGTATATTCCTTCCCATCCTTTTCATAGGTCAGGGAAGTGATATGATTATTTTCATCCTTATGAAGCTTCGTAACACGGCAGCCGCGCCAAATCTGCCCGCCCAGCTTTTCGATTTCACTGCCGGTCACATCCCACAGCTCACCGGGCCCCAGCTTGGGATAACTGAATTCCTCAATCAGGGAAGTTTCCACATGGCCGTTTTTCTTACCGGGGAAAATTTTGCGGAACATATCCACCACAATCGCCATGACAGAAAGCCCCTTGGCACGCTGCGCGCCCCAGTCGGGAGCAATTTCCCTAGGGCTCCTGCCCCACAGGTTCTCCGTATATTTTTCAAAGAACATGGAATAAAGCTTCTTCCCGAAACGGTTGATATAGAAATCCTCCAGGGAGTTTTCCTGCCGCTTATGAAGCACGGAGGCCAGATAACTGAAGCCCGCCTGCATCGTGGTCAGGAAGCCCATGTTCTTAAAGGTTTCCCATTTCAGGGAAATAGGGTAATCAAAAAATTTCTTATCAAAATAAATTCGCGATACCCTGTTCCTGGTAAGCATAACCCGGTCGCATTTCTCCGGATCAGGGCCTCCCGCAGCCAGCGGCGGCGTCCTGTGCAGGACGATATCATCATAAGCCGGCGCCCCCTGGGGAGGAAGCATTTCCTTCCACCAGGCATTCACCTTCGGATCCTTTGAAAAAAAACGATGCCCGCCCATATCCATGCGGTTCCCATTATAGTTTACAGTCTTGGAAATACCTCCCAGAAGCCCGCTTTCTTCCAATACAATGACTTCTATCTCCTCCGGGGGATTCTTTGCCTTGCTTCCCTTCAATAATTCATAGGCCGCAGTCAAACCGGCCGGACCGCCGCCTATAATCAAAGCTCTTTTCATATGAATGAGATTCCTTTCTATGGCATGCATCTGAACCGGCACGCCTGTTTCAGGTCGTTATTATTTTTATCTTACCATATTCTACGCCCTAATTCAAATAGGAAAGATTGGGTGGATGTAGATAATAAAAGCGTTGGGGGGTGAGGGCCGCCTCTCTTTGCGGGCTGTGGAGCCTGGGGGCTTTGCCCGGAGACGGCGGGGCAGCTTTGTCCCTTCCGGCTGCGGGGGGCGTATT